>NZ_JASAUS010000023.1:0-79867 GCF_029953005.1 Bradyrhizobium sp. Mp27
GACGACACGATTTGGCCGTACGCTGATCACACCGGTCGTTTGCGCGCGGTCTTTGCTCACGGTCGCCCGCCCTGCAAAACCCTTCGCGCCGATGTGGCCCGCGTCCACCGCCGCCCGGCCCGCGTTCGTGACGATCGCGATACGCCCCTCTTCCTTGGGCCGGAGTGGACGCACTATCCGCCAATTCCGAATTTCGGTAAAGTGGAATGTTTTTGGCGATGCGGATTGACCGGCATCTTGGGTGTTTTGCCCGTCGGGCAACGCGAGGTCTTGTAGCCCGGATGGAGCGAAGCGTAATCCGGGAATCCATCCAAGCGGAAAGAGCGGCCCCGGATTGCGCTGCGCTCCAACCGGGCTACGAAACTACGGGACCGTCATGTTGATTTGCTCATTGGAGCGTCACGTTGGTATGGTTCGTGCACGCGACCTCAGCCTCCCTCTCCCCCGACAAGAAATGACAATGCCCAACCCGATTTTCCCGAGTTCACGACCCGATCGCATTCGCAACCTCCTCGCCGACCTCGTCGGCTTCGACACCGTCAGCGACCGCACCAATCTGCCCTTGATCGCCCATATCGAGAGCTACCTCGCCTTCCTCGGCGTCAAGGGCGAGCGCATCGTCGACGAGACCGGGCAGAAAGCCTCGCTCTGGGTCACGATCGGACCGGAGGACCGGCCAGGCCTCGTGCTATCGGGCCACACCGACGTCGTGCCGGTCGTGGGCCAGGACTGGAGCCACGATCCGTTCAAGCTGGTCGAGCGCGACGGCAAGCTCTATGGCCGCGGCACCACCGACATGAAGGGTTTTGTCGCGGTGTGCCTCGCCATGGTGCCGGAGATGCTGGAGGCGAAGCTGACGACGCCGATCCATCTCGCCATCTCCTATGACGAGGAGATCGGCTGCGTCGGCGTGCGGCCGATGCTGCGCGAGGTCGCGAAGAAGAAGATCAGGCCGCTCGGCGCCTTCATCGGCGAGCCGACCGAGATGAGGGTCATCATCGGCCACAAGGGCAAGCACGGCGTGCGCGCGACATTCCGTGGTCTCGCCCGCCACTCCTCGATCGCGCCCGACGGCGTCAACGCGATCGAATACGCGGCCGAGCTGATCACCGAAATCCGCCGCCGTGCCGTGAAGCTCGCGGCCGCGCGATCGAATGACAGTCTCTACGACGTTCCGCATTCGACGCTGCTCACCAGCATCGTGCATGGCGGCGCCGCGCTGAATATCGTGCCTGACACCTGCACGGTGGATTTCGAATGCCGCGGCATTGGCATCACCGAGTCGCGCGAGGTGACGGATGCGATCGTCGCCTGGGCCAAAGCCGAGCTCGAGCCGGAGATGAAGAAGCAACATCTGGAGTGCGGCATCGATTTCGAGGAGATCCTCGACTATCCCGCGCTCGACACCGACGCCGATGCCGCGATCGTCACGCTCGCCAAGAGCCTTGCGGGTCGCAACGACCACGCCAAGGTGGCATTCGGCACCGAAGCGAGCCTGTTTGCCAGCATGGCCGATATCCCATCGGTGGTGATCGGGCCCGGCTCGATCGCGCAGGCGCATACGCCGGACGAGTTCGTGGAGATG
Organism: Bradyrhizobium sp. Mp27; assembly: GCF_029953005.1. Taxonomy (NCBI): domain Bacteria; kingdom Pseudomonadati; phylum Pseudomonadota; class Alphaproteobacteria; order Hyphomicrobiales; family Nitrobacteraceae; genus Bradyrhizobium; species Bradyrhizobium sp. Mp27. The sequence goes on from NZ_JASAUS010000023.1 coordinate 1,586, forward strand.
GCGGAGTTGGAGAAATGCGCAGGCTTCGTGGAAAAGCTGATTGCGCATTGTGTGAAGGGCTGACCCGCAAGGTGGATACTACAGGAATTGTCACGCCCCGTCACCGGCTCGCTTTCGGTGAGCCCGATGACAGGCTTCCCCGGGAAGGGCGGACAATGATGCGCCTTTGCCCACCCTGCGGGAGCTGATTTGCCCGACAGGCAAGGCTCCCCTCTGCTAAGCTCCAGACTCTCGCCTAACCGAAGGGAGAACTCCATGAAGGCCATCGCACTGGGCGCACTCGGTGCCGCGCTGGTTGCGTCCGCCGCTCCCGCCGCGCCGCTCAACGCAACGACGATCGGCTCCGCCGAAGTCTCCGACGTCGACCAGGTCGGTCTGATCTGCAACGAGTATAATGGACGCTGCTGGCGGACCCGCGGACCACGCTATGTCCTGCGCTACTTTGACGACCCCAGCTACTTCCCCGGCAGGGGCTACAACTACTACGCCGGTCCCGGCTATTACAATCGCGGATACGGCGGCTACTACTACGGACCGAGGTTCAGCATTCGCGCCTGGTAGCAGGCCGATCACCATCAGAGCGGCGCTCGACGCCGTCGTGTCGAAGGAGAAGGGCCGCAACCGTTCAGCATTGGCTCCGTAGGGTGGGCAAAGCGAAGCGTGCCCACCTTGTTGGTATCCGCAAGGACGGTGGGCACGGCGCGCGAAGAGCGCGCCTTTGCCCACCCTACACGTGTCATGCCCCGCGAAGGAAAAGGCGGGGCATCCAGACGCCGCGACTTCTCGGCTCAATCACATCGATCACGGAGTACTGGATTGCCCGCCTTCGCGGGCAATGACGCTGAGGGTGTGGGTACAGTAAGACCCCAAACAAAAGGCGCGGCCATCGGCCGCGCCTTCACATTTATCAAACCGCGCCCGCCTTCTGCGCGTACTCCCACGATGCCTTCGACAGCGGCACGGTGCGCTTGGCTGACTCCAGGGCCTTGGCATTCGCGGCGGTGCCGTCGCGGACGCGGCCGGCAATGCCTTGGGTGATGCCGGCGAGGCGGAACAGGTTGTAAGCAAAATACCAGTTGAGATCGGGCACCGTCATCTTGGTGACGTTGCAATAGATCTGCGCGGCCTCTTCCACGCTCGGGATGTTGAGCGCCTTGAGATCGGCGCCGTCCAGACCCGGCATGATCCACTGCATCAGGAGATAGGTGAAGTCGGCCATGGGATCGCCGAGCGTCGACAACTCCCAATCGAGCACGGCCTGCACGCGCGGTTCCGTCGCGTGGAAAATCATGTTGTCGAGGCGATAGTCGCCGTGGACGATCGAGACGCGCGCCTGCTCCGGCACGGTCTTGGGCAGCCATTCGGCGACCTTCTCGAACTCCGGAATGTGCTGGGTCTCGGACGCCCGATACTGCTTGGTCCAGCGGTCGATCTGGCGCGCGAAATAATTGCCGGGCTTGCCGAACTCACCGAGGCCGATCGCGACGGGATCGAACATGTGCAGCTTGGCCAGCGTCTCGATCTTGCTGGTGAAGATCTTGCGGCGATCTTCCGGCGTCTGGCTCGGCAGCGTCGGATCCCAGAACACCCGGCCATCCTCCATCGACATGATGTAGAAGGCGGCGCCGATGATGCTGTCGTCCTGGCACAGCGCATAGGCGCGCGCGACCGGGAAACCCTGTTTTCCAAGGGCTGCGATGACGCGATATTCGCGATCGACCGCGTGCGCCGACGGCAGCAATTTGCCGAACGGCTTGCGGCGCATCACGTAGGAGCGGTTTGGCGTGTTGAGCCGGTAGGTCGGATTGGATTGGCCGCCCTTGAACTGGAGCACAACCAGCGGGCCCTCATAGCCTTCGACGTTGTCGCGCATCCAGGCTTCGAGCCGCATCTCGTCGAAGCGATGACGCTCCTCGACCGGCTTGGTGCCCGAGAACTCTTCGTCTTTCCTGACGCCGTCAGCCACGGTGACGCTCCCTCTTCAGTCCTGACCATTTCAGGTCGAGCATGATCCTAATCGGTAACCGCTGACGCACTTGCGTCAAGCGGTCATTCCGAATGCGGATCATGCCCTGTCGTTTCTTCAGATCGGGAGCGCCGCGCGGCTCTCCCTCTTAATGACTGGGAGAGTTGGCATACTTCCGAACTTCGAGCCTGGCAATGGCGCGATTGTGCACCTCGTCCGGACCGTCGGCGAGCCGCAGCGTGCGGATGCCGGCGTAGTCCTTGGCAAGACCGGCCTCGTCCGAAACGCCCGCGCCGCCAAAGGCCTGGATCGCCTCGTCGATGATCTTCAGCGCCATGTTGGGGGCTGCGACCTTGATCATGGCGATCTCGGCCTGCGCGGTCTTGTTGCCGACCTTGTCCATCATGTCGGCGGCCTTGAGGCAGAGCAGACGCGTCATCTCGATGTTGGTGCGGGCCTCGCCAATGCGCTGCTCCCACACGCTGTGCTCGACGATCTTCTTGCCGAAGGCGGTGCGCGACATCAGCCGCTTCACCATCTTCTCCAGCGCCTCCTCGGCCTTGCCGATGGTGCGCATGCAGTGGTGGATACGGCCGGGACCGAGGCGGCCCTGCGCGATCTCGAAGCCGCGGCCTTCGCCGAGCAGGATGTTCTCCTTGGGCACGCGCACGTTCTCGAGCAGTACCTGGGCGTGGCCGTGCGGCGCATCGTCGAAGCCGAACACCGGCAGCATCTTCTCGACCTTGATGCCGGGAGTGTCGAGCGGAACCAGGATCTGCGACTGCTGCTGATGCTTGGCCGCCTTGAAATCGGTCTTGCCCATCAGGATCGCGATCTTGCAGCGTGGATCGCCGACGCCGGACGACCACCATTTGCGGCCGTTGATGACGTAGTGATCGCCGTCCTTCTCGATGCGGGTCTCGATGTTGGTGGCGTCGGACGAGGCCACCGCCGGTTCCGTCATCAGGAATGCCGAGCGGATCTCGCCGTCCATCAGCGGACGCAGCCATTTGCGCTTCTGCTCCTTGGAGCCGTAGCGCATGAACACTTCCATGTTGCCGGTGTCGGGCGCGGAACAGTTGAACACTTCCGAAGCCCAGGAGATGTGGCCCATCTGCTCCGACAGCAGCGCGTATTCGAGATTGGTCAATCCCGCGCCACGGAATTCATCGTCCTCATGCTCGTTCGGCGGCATGAACATGTTCCAGAGGCCTTCGGCCTTCGCCTTCTTCTTGAGGTCCTCCAGAACCGGGATCACCTTCCAGCGCTCGCCGCTGTGATCCTGCTCGTTATAGATCGGCACCGCCGGACGCACGTGCTTGGTCATGAACGACTGCACGCGGTCGAGCCATTCCTTCTGCTTGGGGGACAGATCGAAATCCATGGGACGCTCCTCGGTCTCTCTTTGCAAAGCTGTTTTGCGCCGGACTGTCCTCCCGCCGCACGCGGCCCGCAAGCGCGAATGCTTGCGGATGCCTCGGAACCGGTTCGCGCGCTGCGAACCAGTCTCGATTGCGGATTGACTTTCTCCGGCCTTCAAACGATAGTTTCATACAAGTGTTTGAATTGCAACTCCCTCCCTGAGGGGCATCCATGGCCAGCGATCATACGAGGTCTGCCATTCTCGCCGCCGCCGAACGGCTCTACGCCGATCGCGGCTTTGGCGACGTGACGCTGCGCGACATCGTCGCGGAGGCCAACGTCAACCTCGCGGCGGTGAATTATCATTTCGGCTCGAAGGACGAATTGATCGCAGAGCTGTTCGTCTCGCGCTCGATCGCCACCAACCGCGAACGCCTGCGCGAATTGAAGGCTGCGGAAGAGCAAGGCGGCGGTCGCGCGCCGATCGAGGTGATCCTGCGCGCGCTGGTCGGCCCGACCTTGCGCGGCTGCCTGGGTCCGGAAAACCAGCGCTCAACCGCGGCGCGCTTCATGATCCGCGCCTCGATCGAATCCGTGCCGCCGATCCGCCGCATCAAGAACCGCGAGATCGACCATTTGCGGAAATTCGCCGGCGCCATGCGACGGTCCCTGCCCGACCGCAGCGATGTCGATATCTATTGGGGCCTGAACTTCGCGCTCGCCATGGCGCACCACACCATCCGCGAGAGCGAGCGGTTGACGAAGCTGTCGGAAGGCAAATGCGATCTCGACGATGTCGAGGACGTCGTCGCGCGCGTCGTCAGCGTCGCGACGATGGCGCTGACAGCGGGGCGGACGGAGGCGAAGGCGCCGTCACGGGTTGTAGCGCGCTAGCGCTCACATCATCGCGATGCAATCGATCTCGACGTCGAAGGGGCCGAACCATTCCGGGGTGCAGACGAAGATGCGCGCCGGCGGATCGATCGGGAAATAACGCGCATAAATCGCATTGAAGACGGCGAAGTGTTTGGTCGAGGTGCAGTAGACGTTGCACTTCATGACATTGTCGAGCGAGGCGCCTGCCGTCTCGAGGCAGAGCTTCATCTGCTCCATGATGATCTCGCTCTGCCGCGCGATGGGCATCCCCCCGATCTCGCCCGTCTCCGGGTCGAACGGCGGCAGGCCCGCGACGAAAATCATGTTGCCGGCGCGCGTGACCGGCGAGGTCGGCGCCTTGACGCGGTCGAGAAAGGACGAGATCGGTTCGACGCGGAGCGCTTCGCGTTTCATGGGCCACCTTCGGTTCGAGCGAGACTGGCGCCTTGCTACATTATTCTGCAGCCGGCACGCTTCGCTTCTGATCGAAATGTGGTCTTGGCAGCGGGTTACACCCGCTGCGGCATCTCCTCGGCCTCTTCCTTGGCGAGCAGCAGCAGCATCTCGATGCCCATGTCGCCTTCCTGCGGCGAGCGGATGAACTTTATCTCGTCGGCGCTTTGCCGCAGCGCGGCGACGATGGCGACCGCCTGATTGGCCGTTGCTGCCTCGGTCGCCAGAATTGCCCTCTGGTCCTTGGCCTGAAACCCGATCGTGTAGGACATGCGTTCCCTCCCGGATTTGCGTCGGGATGATCGCATCAGAGTCGCGCGCAAAGCGGAAGCCTGTGCGAGTACGGACCGGGTTTATCTGGGGGTTGCGCGCAAGCCTCGGGCAAGGCCTGGCATCGCGCAACCGTCGCTCCCAGGCTGGTCAGGATCGCTGTCGCATGCGCGCCAGCACCGCATTGGTCTTCGCCGGCACGCCCCTGGGAGGATCAGGAAGCGAAGCTAGATGATCCCCTGCTGCTTCAGCTGCTCGATCTTGCCGGCATCATAGCCGAGCTTGCCGCCGAGCACCTCCTGGGTGTGCTCGCCCAGCAGCGGCGGGGCGCGGTAGTTCTCGATCGGGGTCTCCGAGAGCGTCAGCGCGTTGCGGATCAGCGACAGATCGGGCTCGAACGGATGATCGACCTTCACCCGCATGCCGCGCGACTGGACGTGCGGATCGGAAAACACCTGCTCGAAATTGTTGATCGGGCCCGACGGCACGCCGGCCTCCTCCAGCTTTTCGAGCCAGTAGGCCACCGGCTTCTTCAGGAACAGGCCGGCGAAGATCGCCATGATCTCCTTGCCATGCACGACGCGGTCGTTGTTCTTGATGAAGCGCTTGTCGTTGGCGAGCTCGGGCTCGCCAAGCACGGCGCAGGTGCGCTGGAACTGGCCGTCATTGCCGACCACCAGCATCAGCTCGCCGTCGGTGCAGCGGAACACGCCGGCCGGCATGCCGCCATTGCCCCAGGTGCCGCGGCGCGGCGGCATCTTGCCGTTGACGAGGTAGATCTGGAGCCAGTGCGACAGCGACGCGATGACGGTGTCGAACAGGCAGACGTCGATGTGCTGTCCCTGCCCCTCATTGGCGTCGCGATGGTACAGCGCCGAGAGAATCCCGATCGAGGTGTTCATGCCGGTCATGTAGTCGACGATCGACGGGCCGACCTTCATCGGACCCTCGCCGGGCTCGCCGTCGATATGGCCGGTGACGCTCATCAGGCCGCCCATCGCCTGCAGGATCGCGTCATAGCCGGCGCGCGGGGCGTAGGGGCCAGTCTGGCCGAAGCCGGTCACCGAGCAATAGATGATGCCGGGGTTGCTCGCCTTGATCGTCTCGTAGTCGAGGCCATAGCGCTTGAGATCGCCGACCTTGTAGTTCTCCATGAAGACGTCGACGTCCTTGGCGAGCGCGCGGATGATCGCCTGCCCCTCGGGCTTGGCGATGTTGACGGTGACCGACTTCTTGTTGCGGTTGGCGCAAAGGTAGAACGAGTTGTTGTTGTTGGCCTTGCCATCGGGATCGGTCAGGTAAGGCGGGCCGAAGGCGCGCGCGTCGTCGCCGGTGCCCGGCCGCTCGATCTTGATCACCTCCGCGCCGAGATCGCCCAGCATCTGGGCCGACAGGGGCCCGGCGAGCACGCGGGTGAGGTCAAGGATCTTGATGCCTGAGAGCGGCAAGGCCGACATGTCGATTTCCTCCGGGAACTGATATTGGCGCGGCGGCCTTAAGCCCTGGCCGCGCTCCCTGCGGATACACCATTTTGGAGTTCTGAGCACTGCGTTCGGGGCATACGGCTATCCATCGCCCGGCAGCAGGAGCGGCCCTGCGGCGGGCGAATTTCCGCGCCACGGCTATCACGCCTGCGCCGGCGCTCCGCCACGGCGATCCGCGCCGCTGATGACGGCTAGAACCTGACGCTGATTCCACCGCGCACGGACTGGAAGCGAGGATGCTGCTCGTAGCTCGCCCCGACGTCGGGCCAGTCGAAGCGGGACGTGCCGAAATCGCTATAGCGATATTCCAGGCGCGCCGTAACCCGATTGGTCAGCGCCGCTTCTCCGCCGACGCCTGCGGTCCATCCGGTCTTCGAAATGTCGGCATCCACCGTGGGAACTGCCAATGTCGACGTCCACCGGTACTTCAGCTCGGTGAACGCCAAGCCACCCGTCACATAGAGCAGCAGGCGCTCAGTCGGTGTAAAGCCGAGCCGTCCGCGAACGGAGGCCTCCCACTCCTTGCGCGCGTCGTATCGGAAAACGGGATGTTGAATCCGCCGTTCACCGGGCCCACGTCTACATCGGCCTCAAGGCCAACAACGAGCTTGTCCAATTGATGGTTGTAGCCCACATGGACACCGCCGAAGCCGCCGTCCGCGCGGAACCCATGCGTGAAGCCGGTCGGAGGCCCGCCCAAGAAGAATTCGACAGTGCGATCCTGGCTCCACGCGTAACCACCTTGAACACCTGCATAGAAGCCAGTCCATGCGAAGGGCGACACGGCGACAGAGCGCACTGCCTTAACGGGCAAGTCGGCAGCATCCGCAGCGACGGCGGAGCAGGCCAGCGCGGCGAGGCAGATTAGCGTGCGTTTCATTGCAAATTCCAGCCCATCGGATTGACGATTCCAACTCTAGCGGGTTCCCCCCGCTTTTGCTGTGGCGGCCGGGCGACACTCGGTGAAAACGAATAGGAAGCGACCGGCAACTCGCGGCAACCGACGTGCCGCCGACCTCACACCACACCGGCCGCGGCCACCTGCGGTCGGCGGCGGCCGAGCAGAACCAGGATCAGCACCGCTGCGCAGGAACAGACGAAGGTGAGACCGAGCGCGCCGCGACTGCCGTACTGGGTGAGCAGGCCGGCAAGAACGGGCGGCGAGATGGCGGAGGCGAGATTGAGCGGGAGCGCGATCATTGACGACGCCTTGGCGAACTCGGCCTGGTCGTAGAACACCAGCGGGATCGTCGCCCGCGCCACCGCCATGGCTCCGCTGCCGGCACCGTAGAGCAGGATGAAGACCGCCACCGCCCAGGTCGCGCCCTCGCTCAGCATCAAGAGCAGCATGGCCACGGGCAGCGCCGTGCCGGCGACAAGCCCCGTCGTAATGCCGTCCCAGCGCCCTCCGCCGAGGAAATCGAGCCCGCGGGCGCTGACCTGGATCACGCCGAGCATCGAGCCGAAGGCGATCGCCTGCGCCGGCGCCAGCCCCTCGGCCCGCAGTAATTCGATGAAAACGGCACTCAGGCCGAAAGTGACGAAGGCATTGACGGTGATCGCGGCGACGACGAGGCCGAACGTGCTCCGCGGAATTGACAGCGCGCTGGCTTGCTTTGCGGGAGCAGCGCCCCCCTCCTTCGCGACGGCCCGGCGCGGCGTTGCGAAAGCATAAAGCGGAAGCGACACCAGAATCAGCATGGCGGCGTAGACGAGGCAGGTGCCGCGCCAGCCGAAATGGCCGCTCAGGAACGAGGTGGTCGGCCAGAAGATGCTGCCGGACAGTCCCGTCACCAGCATGAGCGCGCCGATCGCGCTCTTGGCCTGTCGCCCGGCGACCTCGTTGAGCATGATATAGGCGCCGGTCGACAGCGTGGCGCTGCCGCCCATGCCGAGGATGACCCAGGCCACGAAATAGAGCATCGGCTCGTGCGCAAAATACAGAAGGACATAGCCCGGCACGGCCACGACGGTGCCCACCATCATCACCTTGCGGGCGCCGTGCCGCGCAAAAGCCCTGGCGAGCCAGGGCGCACACAGGCCCATGGTGACATAGAGCGTCGAGGTGCCCGCAAACACCATCGGCAGACTCATGCCGAGATCGGCCGCAAGGTCACGGCCGACGATCGGCGGAAGGCCGATCGTGCCCCATCCAATGAGCTGGGTGATTGCAAGCACCAGCAGGACCCCGATGAGCCTGCCGTCAGATTTCAAGAACCGCATTCCGATCGTCGCCTGCCCCAGCTGCATGCGTGCGCACAGACACGTCATAGCCGGAGTCTTGATAACGGAAGTCCTGGCGCAGCGGAACGCCGGCCGCCGAATGGCAGAAGGCGGCCGGGAGCATGTCAGCAGGAGGCAGTAGCCCCTACCCTGCGAGCCCGAGCAAGGGCCGCGCCTCGGCCGCGGTCGCGACGCGCCGGCCATGGCGCGCGACAGCCTCGCAGGCGATGGTCACGAGCTCTGCGTTGCTGGCGGCCAGGCGGGTCTTGTCGATCCTGATATTGTCCTCGAGCCCGGTGCGCACCGCGTCGGCGCCGCGCGCAAGCGCCCAGCCCATGACCTCAGCCTGATGGCGTCCGATCCCGGCCGCCGTCCACGTCGCTTTCGGGATCAGCCGCTTCAGCTCTCCCAGGAGGATGTCGAGGACATGCTCGTCCGCAGGCATCGCGTTCTTGACGCCCATGACGAATTGCACATGCGGACGCGAGTCCATCAGCCCCGCCTCGATCAGACGCCGCGCACCGTGTAGATGCGACAGATCGAAGATCTCGATTTCCGGGCGGATGCCATTTGTCTTCATGCCGGTCGCGAGAGTCTCGACCAGGGCGGCGCCGTTCTCATAGACGATCGTCGGAAAGTTCACCGATCCCGTCGACAGCGAGGCCATGTCCGGCTTCAGATAAAGCGATGATCCCCGCGCCGAGGGATCGCGGCCCCGCCCGCCGGTCGAGAACTGAACGATCATCCCCGGACAATGCTTTTTGATCCCCTCCTGCACCTGCGCGAAACGCGCGGGGTCGGAGGACGGCGTCTCGTCATCGTTGCGAACATGGATATGGGCAAGCGTGGCGCCGGCCTCGAAGGCCTCCTGCGTCGACTCGATCTGCTCGGACGGCAGGATCGGCACCGCGGGATTGTCCTTCTTGCGCGGAACGGAGCCGGTGATGGCGACAGCAACAACAACGGGATTCATCCCTTGACCTCATGATGATCGCGCTCGCGCGCACGGAGTTCGAATAGGCAATCAAGTAACGCATCGAGCCCTGCCGCTGCAAACATCATCGATCGCAGCGGCAGGCTCCTTGCGTGCCCTTCAGGTCGGAATTGCGGCCGCACCGCTCGCCGCCTCCGCACGCTGCCGCTCATAGTCGGCCCGCGGCATCGGAACGGCCTTGGGATTGCCGAGATCGTCGATGCTGACCCGATAGGTCTCCCGGGCCGTGACGGCCGCCAGCGCCGCGATAACAGTGATACCGAAGGCGATCGCCCCCACCGTCAAGGGGATATTGTCCGAGCCGGGAGGCGCCACGGTCGCAAACAAGGCCGGAAGCAACGCGGTGATGGTCGTTCCGATGTTCTGCGAGATCGCCATCGCCGACACCCGGGTGCGAGTCGGAAACAGCTCCGGGTAGAAGCTCGGGAAGATCGCGTTATAGCCCTGGTAGACCACACCCCACATCAGGAGCGACAGCAGGATCGCGAGCGGCACATTCCTGATGCTGATGGCATAGAGATAGCCGAAGGCGAGCAAGCCGGAGAGCAGCGCGCCCACGATGATCGGAGGCCTGCGGCCGACCTTGTCGGAGAGATTGCCGACGAAGGGAATGACGAACACGGCCAGCATGTTTCCAAGGACCGGGATCCACAGATAGACGTGCTTGGCAAAACCGATGCCATAGGCCGGCTGCACCGCGTAGGCCGCACCGAAGATGGTCGCAACAACAGGAATGACGTTCATCAGCGCCATGCAGATGACCCTGAGCATGTCGCGCCAGCTCAGCTTGATGGCCTGGACGATGGGCGCCCGCGGCGTCTCTCCCCGCTCGCCCTCGCGGGCGAACGCAGGGGTCTCGTCGACTTCGCGACGAATGATGTAGCCCGCGACGATGACGAAGAAGCTGAGCAGGAAGGGAATCCGCCATCCCCAGCTGTTGAAGGCATCTGTCGGCATAAAGGCCGCCAGCGGCAGGAAGACCGCTGCCGCGAGGATCTGTCCGGCCTGCACCCCCTGAAGGGCGAAGCTTGCATAGAAACCGCGACGGCCGAACGGCGCATGCTCCAGGATCATCGAGCTCGCGCCGGAGATTTCACCGGCCACCGCAAATCCCTGCACGAGGCGCAGGATGACGAGCAGGATCGGCGCCAGGATACCGACCTGCTGGTAGGTCGGCAGGATACCCACCGCCATCGTCGAGATGCCCATCAGGAACATGCAGACGATGAGAACGGTCTTGCGGCCATGGGTATCGCCCCAATGTCCGAGAACGAAGGCACCGATCGGCCGGGCCACATATCCCACGCCATAGGTCGCCAGCGATGCGACGATGGCGACGGTGGGATTTTCCGACGGGAAGAAGATTTGCGGGAAGATCAGCGACGCGGCGGTCGCGTAGATGAAGAAGTCATAATATTCGAGAGCCGAACCGATCCAGCCGCTCGCAGCGGCCTTCCTGGACTGACTCATGTGACGGATCGTGCGAGTCGTGGTCATCGCAGAAAATTCCTCCACTGGGTTTGCTGACGTCCCGTTGTCGGGCTTCGCTGGAAATTGGGCAGCATTCTCCGGGCGCTCTGCCGACTTCCGCGAGCGCTTGTCACTGCCGATGGGTATCCGATTGGTCGCGACAATAGGCTTTCGCGGGGCTAACACAATTACCCAGTTATTCGATAAACCTAACATGATGTTATTTTCGCGCGGGGCGCTCCGCCCGGCGGTCAGTGCGCGCGGACCTGATCGACATGCCGTCACGGGAAATCAATCACGCGGATTGAAGGTACGCGCGACATATTGCGTGTCGCCGATCGCCCGCGGCGGCGCAGGCGGCTGTGGTGACGAAGTTAGACGAAGTTAGCTTCCCAACGTGGTCTCTCTCGGCTCGCGCCCGGGCACGCTGACGTGAACCTCATGCCCCTGGCGAAGTGCCAGCGAGGCGGCAGCCACCGCAGATTCGAACGCGGCTTCCTTGGTCGCGTATTTGCTTTTGACGTCGCCGTCATGCAGCACGCCCCATTCGTCCTCGACCGGCACGATCGCGTATTGAGCAAGGCCCATGGTGCAACTCCTCGATATCTAGCGCTGCGTGACCTGCGGATGTGCCGCCGTCACCCGCCACACGGTGTTGCCGCTGTCGTCGGCGACCAGCAGTGCGCCGGTCTTGTCGATGGCAACGCCGACGGGACGGCCGCGTGCCTGATCGTCGCTGTTGAGGAAGCCGGTGACGACGTCTTGCGCAGGGCCACTCGGCTTGCCGTCCGCAAACGGCACGAACACGACCTTGTAGCCGTTCAGCACCTGCCGGTTCCAGCTGCCGTGCTCTCCGACGAAGGCGCCGCCGCGGTAAGCGGCCGGCAGACTCGTGCCGGTGTTGAAAGCCATCCCGAGCGGCGCGACATGCGAGCTCAGCGCGTAGTCCGGCACGATGGCCTTGGCGACCAGGTCGGGCCGCTGCGGCTTGACGCGGGGATCGACGTGCTGGCCGTAATAGCTGTAGGGCCAGCCATAGAAGCCGCCGTCCTTCACCGACGTCATGTAGTCGGGGACGAGATCGGGACCGAGCTCGTCGCGCTCGTTCACCACCGTCCACAGCGCGCCCGTCTGCGGCTCGAAGCACAGCCCATTGGGATTGCGCAATCCGCTCGCAAAGATGCGCCAGCGGCCGCTGGCGCGATCGACCTCGAGGATGGCGGCGCGATTGTTCTCGGCCTCCATGCCGTTCTCGGTGATGTTGCTGTTGGAGCCGACGCCGGCATAGAGTTTCGAGCCGTCGGGGCTCGCGACCAGGCTCTTGGTCCAGTGATGGTCGATCGGGCCGCCCGGCAGCGGCGTCAGCACGGTGCCCGGCGCGATGACTTTCGTATCGCCCTCCGTGTAGGGATATTTCACGATCGCATCGGTGTTGGCGACGTAGAGGTCGTTGCCGACCAGCGCGACGCCGAACGGCGAGTTGAGATGATCGATGAAGACGCTTTGCGTGTCCGGCACGCCATCGCCGTTGGTGTCGCGCAGCAGCGTGATGCGGTTGCTCGGGCCGGTGTCGCCGCCGGAGGTCGCCCAGGACTCGACATAGCCCATCACGATCTCCTTGGGCCGCTTGATCGCGGCGCCCTTCGGCGCCTTGGACTCCACCACGAGCACGTCGCCGTTGGGCAGCACATAAAGCGAGCGCGGATGCTGCAGGCCCGTCGCAAAGGCTTTTGCCTGCAGGCCCTGCGCGACGGTCGGCGTCTCGTCCTTCTTCCAGCCGACGATGCGCGCGATGTGCATCGGCGGCAGCAGATATTGCTGAATCTCAGGCAGCTTTGGATTGGCGCCGATCTGCGCATTGGGATCACCGCTGCCGTCATCGCAACCGGCAAGACATAGAAGCGAAGAGCACAGCAATATCCGGACAAGCAAGGACGTCATCGCGCTACTCCGACGCCGTGGCGGTACACCATCGCCCAGCCGAGCCAGCCGGTGACCGGGAGGATCAGGACGGTGATCACCGAAAGAATGAGCCCAGTCGGCCACACCGAGGTCCAGGCATCACGCGTGTGGATCAGCACATTGACGGTCGCCAGGATCAGCGCCACGGCGTTGCCGATCAGATGCGGCCAGGCCGGAGCCTGCGCCCGCACCAGGCGATTGCCGAGGAAGTCGGTCAGGCCGGCGATCGCCGCCAGCACGCCGAAGATGACGCCGACCACCAGAAGCCAGGCGGAGAAATCCGCCCACATGATCTCGGCGCTCACGACATAGGCGATGTCGGTCAGCAATGCCCCGATAAAGCACGCGATCGGTATCGGCACCAGCATCGGATGAATCGGATGACCCGCGATTTGCGCGGTGGAGCGCACGGGCACAGCTTGTTGCACGGTCGGCCTCGTGTGGCTTTTCGCCCTGCCCGACCGGCCAACTCTTGCTTGCGGTGAAGGTTCCTACTCGCGCGCCGCCACCGGCGAGACGTGATACGCCGCATAGGGGCGCCTCAAGCCATCGTGAAGCGAGGCCACGGCGCACCAGCCGGGCCTGGCGCGACGGCTGAAGTCGAGCAGCTCGTACGGCGTTCCATCGGGACGCGAGGTATCGAAACTGATCTCGTCGCAGTCGCCTGTCGATGCCGGAATGGGGCGCTGGCCTAAATCGAAAAATGATCACGGTCGCAGCGGCTGCATTGCGCTCGCAGTTTTGGCCGCGCGCACCAACTGAAGGAACTCGGAGCGATAGCCGTAAGGATCGTCGCCGCGCGCGGCCGAGGCGATACGGAGCACGTCGTCATAGCCGAACCGGCCAGTGTGCTTTCCGCCACGTAGAATCTCGCCGAACGCGGCAACACTGGTTGCAAAGCGGGCATCGAGTGGCGCGTCCTCGAAGCGGCCATGTTCCGATGCGCGATCGACGGGGGTGCTGACCAGCACGCTTTGATCGGATCGCGGCAGCTTGTAGCGGATCTTGACGAAGGCATATTCGGCCGGCGACGGTGAGTCGCTCGCTGGGGCTTGCGCACCGTATCTAAGATCGTCGACCACGCGAGGCCCGCCGACAGGCACGATGTCGTAGAGCGCCGTCACGGTTTGCCCCGAGCCGACGTCGCCGGCATCGACTTTGTCATTTGAGAAATCGTCGCGATTGAGAAGTCGCGTCTCGTAGCCGATGAGGCGATATTCGGCGACGGTTGCCGGATTGAACTCGACCTGGATCTTCACATCCTTGCCGATCGGAAACAGCGTCGAACTTGCCTCTTCGACCAGCACCTTCCGTGCCTCGTTGATCGTATCAATGTAGGCGGCGACGCCATTGCCGTTCTGCGCCAGCGTCTGCGCCAGCGCGTCGTTGTAATTGCCGGCACCAACGCCGAGCACGGACAGGAAAATGCCCTTTTCGCGTTGGCGCTCGACGAAACCTTTCAATTCATCCTTGTTCGTAATTCCGACATTGAAGTCGCCGTCGGTGGCGAGGATGACACGATTGACGCCGCTGGCGTCAAAGTTCTGCTCCGCAAGCGCATAGGCTTGCCTGATGCCTTCGGCACCCGCCGTGCTGCCATCCGCCTCGAGCCGATCGATCGTCGCCAGGATTTTCGCTTTCTCGGACACGGAAGTGGGCTCGAGCGCCGTGCCGGCATTTCCGGCATAGGTCACGATCGCAATGCGGTCCTCGGGTTTCAGCTGGGTAACGAGCATGGCGAGCGACTGCTTCACGAGCGGCAACCGGTTCTGCGGCCCCATCGAGCCCGATGTATCGATCAGGAAAACGAGATTCGCGCGCGGTCGGCTCGTCTGTTGCAGCGCATAACCTTTGACGCCAATGCGAATGAGCTTGCGGCCTTCCGCCCAGGGGTTCGGAAACACGGCAACGTTGGCCCGGAACGGTTCGCTCGCCGATGCCGGGGCTTCATAGGCATAGGGAAAATAATTGATCAGCTCCTCGGTCCGAACGGACGCGGCCGGCGGCAGGACATTGCGGTTGAGCTGTGCGCGGACGAACGCATACGACGCCGTATCGACATCAATGGAGAATGTCGAGACGGGTGCACCGCGCGCAACCTTGAAGGCGTTTTCCGGCGCATTCGCAAACTTGTCGCGGCCGACAGGCTCGGACGCAGCAGGATCGTGCTCGCGCTGGTCCCGAAAGACTTCGACCTGCGACAGCAGCAGCGCAGACGGCGCGCGCGCGTGCATTTGATCGTTCCGGCCTCTAAGAGCGTACATTTCTGACGGTGCCCCCTGCATGGGAGCCCTCAACGCCGTCGCGGGAGGCGCCTTCGGAGCGTCCTGGCTGGCAATCAGATTTTCCACGCGCGGCCTGGCGGGAGGCGGCGCCGCGGCAGCTGAAGGCGCGGCGGCTTCCTGGCTGGGCTTTCTGGCCTGAGTGGCGGTTTGGATTTGCGTTTGCGGCTGGGCCTGGCTTTCGCTTTCCTGCTTTGCTGGCACTGTCGAAGGAGCTCGAGCGACGTCGTTGCTCGCCACCTTCTGCTCGACGGGTGCAGCGATGTCCTGCGGCTGCGGCGACCACATGAGATGGAGATAGACACCCGATCCGGCAACAATGCAGGCCAGGCTGGCGGCCAGGAGATATCGCGTACGCTTCATGACAAACCTCTCGCGCGACGGCCGCAAGGGCGCGGCGGTTCGCTCGATGAGACGGATGTCGGTCGGCATTCCTTGGCTGTCGTCGGCGTTTTTTTCCTCAGCGCTTTTTTGATCGAAGCGCAGCAGCGCCTCTTGCACAGCCGAGGCACGCGCGTCCAGCACGGGCGGCGGAGGGTCGGGCAAACGCATGATGTCGTGATCAGCACTCATCGCCAATGTCCTTCGCGAGACCCGCCTGTCGCCTCACCTCGTGCATGCGGCCGGAGATGGTCGACTCGGAGACGCCCAGGGCTGTGGCCGCCTCCGCGTGCGTCATGCCTTCGCCGACCACAAGCACGACCGTCTCCCGCAGCAGCGGCGGAAGCCGCGCCAGTTCGCTCGCGAGCCAGCTGCGACGAAACAGATCCCGGCCATCCGGCGGCGCCGCCATTTCGGCAAGAACGGCGAGATGGCCTTTCAGCCGCGTCAAGGTCGAATGGCGCCGATGGTGGTCATGGCAGGCGTTGCGCACGATACCGACCAACCAGGTCGTGAACTTCGCCTCCCCCCTGAAAGAAGCGATCCGTTCCACCAGCGCGCAGCAGACATCCTGGCAAATGTCCTGCGCGTCAGTCTGGGAGCCGGTCATGCGCCACGCGACGCGATGCATGAGGTCGTAGTGACGCCGCAACAAGGCTTCGAATGCAGCACGGTTGCCCTGCGTGGCCAGACTGACGAGGTCGTCATCCGTGGCGCCGCCATCCGGCGGCTCAGTCGCCTCTGCGGTCATAAGCTGAATGGCGCCCCCCATGCCCTTTCCTCACAGCCGACAGGATTGAGCAAAACAATTGAGGCCGTTACCCGGTCCCCCGGGCAGTCCCGTCCTGGACCGCGACCGCATGCGCTTTACCATAGTAGTTCCACCCATAAGCCGGGGCGCCGGGAGGAGATTTTCCGGGCATTCACGAATTGAGACGAACGAGACGCGGGAATCCTTGGGCCAGGTTTGAAAAAATTTCCGGACGGCGCAACACCAGGGCCTTACAGCGCTCTTTGGCGGCGGCAACGCAAGCATCGTGGCGGCGAACACGATCCGGGCGACCATGCCCAGGATTTTCAGGAGCACCAGGACGTGTCAAGCAGCCGATTTGTCAGAATGGAGTTTGACCCGAAGGGAAAGAAGCCTCATTAGGGCCGGCGCAAGCTGAAGAGGGATCAATGACCGTCTGGATCTACGACCAAGGCAAAGAGCTGATGGTGTTCGCGACGGAGGAAGCTGCGAAGGTTTGGCTCGATGAGCACGATCCGGAGGGCATAGCCTTCGAGTACGATGTGGTGGGCTTGCCGGCCTGAACCGCGTGATCTGTGACCCGGGTCCAATGGGAAAAGCCGCAGCGTGGTTCCAGCCCCCACTGCGGCATTCCCGGAACAACAAAAAATCTTGGTGCTCAAATCTCGCCGGTGTTCTTTTAATAGAACACCCCGTTCCGAAAATGGATTCCGTAAGAATACCGGCGCGCGAAGTTCGAGCATTGCCGTGAGAGGGCGAACATGGCACGGGCATGCGATCCAGCCCCAATGCTCCCGGCTGCCGATCCAATTGCGGATTAGAGCGCCGGGAGTGCCAGGCCAGCCAGCCCTCGAAAGCTTCGCAGGAAACTCAACTGAGGCCGCCAGCTGAGGCTGCCTACCTCTGCTCTTTCCTCGCGAGGGACGCCAGTCTATCGAGTTGGCCGGCCAAACCCACATAGCTTCGGGCAATGTTTTTCAGGGCGGCGGCGCGATCCTTGGAAATGCCACCCGCGCCAGAAAGTCTCTTGTAGTGGTCAGCATGTTCTTGGCACTCAGCACTGTTGATCAAAGTCTCAGCCTTCCTGTTGCCTGCGCGGGTCATGCGATCGCCCTTCCCCGCTGGCTTGCCCTCTACCATGTTAGGCCCCGTCAAAATCAGCTTCGTACACTGGGTTAAATACGGACAGCGCCGGCTTGAGTTTTGAAAAGGAACCACTACGGCGGGCGAATATTTGAGTCGTCGCTAGCTCGCTGCCAGAGCTGGCGGAGCGGCCCCGACCTACCCCTTGATCCCCCGCAGCGGGGGCCGTCTCTTCGCCTTTTGTCGTAGCTTCATTTTTGGGAAATCGTTCTAGGGATCCGATTCTGACGGCTTGCGCTCGCTGTGCATCAGATCCTCTACGCCAACATCAATCGGATCGGCTCACTCAATCATACTGAGGCGTGTGCGAGCTGCCTCGCGTCACCGCACTTTCCGCAAGCGCGGGCCCTGTTGCGGGCGCGGCCCCATCCGGTTTCGGGAATGTCAACGTCTCGGTCAGCTCATCGCGCACCATCGTCACCTCGCGGCGATGCACCGAGCGAAGTCGCCAGCCCTGATAGTCTCCGTCGAGCTTCAGACGTAGCGTGGCCTTGCTCGTCTCGTCGACAAAAATTCCGAAACTCTGATCGCTGCCGACGACAGTTCCGACCAGCACAAGCCGTAGCTCGGCCGGCGGTGGGCTCGGCGGCATCGGCGGCGCTTTCGGCGCCGATACTGAAATCACGGGTGGCGGCGGCCGCCGCCGCGAGGCCGAAAAGGATCGGCCGTTCGTTCGTTTCCGACAGCGCTGCGAGCGGAACTGACCAGAGCGGATTGCCGCGCATCGCCTCCCGCTTGACGGGATGCGGCGATGGCGCCGCGGGATCGACTTCCGGTGCCGACGTTGCGGGAGACTCCCCGAGCGGGCGGCTGGACGCGGGCTCGGTGAAGCCTGGTACGTCGATATCCGAAAAATCCGTCGGCAGCGCCGAGGTCGAGGCGGACACACCGAGCAAAGGCGCCAGCACAAGCGCGAGCCGCACCGACATCCACTGCGTCGCCTGATGCCCTCTCATGTTCCCCGTCATCGACCAGTTGATAGCAACGCGCAAGATTCTCAAGTCAGGAAAGGCCGCGGCCCGCGTATGCAATACGAGCGGGGCTCGTCGGGCAACGGGCGCCGAGGGGAGCAAGCTTATCGGTTGCCGATGTGACAGCCGTGCGAAGCGGCGGTCACCTCCTTGATGCTTCCACGGCCTGTTGCGATCCCGGCACTGTGCGGCTGGGCATGGCTGTCGGGTGCCAGTATGATATTGTTGCCACATCGTCATACTCGCCTGCTAAAGCGTGGCATTGCTGTGATTGTGATGCGGAGACGTTGTAGTGCGTGGGGCCTTGTTGCGGGTGTTTTCCGCCGCCGCATCGTCCGCCCTGTGCGCGCTTCCGGCAGCAGCACACGAGCGCAACGCGGCCGCCGAACTCCCGCCGGTCACCGTTGCAGCGGCGGACAATCAGCATCCCAAACAGCCCGCCCGCAGAAAACCGCAGAAAGACCGCGGTCTGAGCAATCAGGCAGCCGCTCGCACGGACAGCCCGACCGAGACTGGCGGTGCAACCGGCGCGGCGTCCGCCGACTCGCCCGCCTTGCAACCCACCGCCGCCAGTGCGATACGCATCACTGGCACGGAGGTGAACGCGGTCCCCTTTTCGCGGCCGGGCGAGGCGCTGGAAGTAGTGCCGGGCCTGATCGTCACGCAGCACTCCGGCGAGGGCAAGGCCAACCAATATTTCCTGCGCGGTTTCAATCTCGATCACGGCACCGATCTCGCGATCAGTGTGGACGGTATGCCCGTCAACATGCCGACCCACGGGCATGGGCAGGGCTACGCCGACATCAATTTCCTGATCCCCGAGCTGATCCAGTCGGTCAACGTCCGCAAGGGACCGTACTTCGCCGACCAGGGCGACTTCGCATCCGCCGGCGCCGTGGCGATCGACTATGTCAACAAGCTGCCGCACAACATCGCGGAGCTGACCTTCGGCAGCTTCGGTTACCGTCGCGCATTGGCCGCGGGATCGACCGCCGTGGGTGCCGGCACGCTGCTGGCGGCGGTCGAAGCGAACAAGTATGACGGACCGTGGGAAGTGCCGGACGACGTCCGCAAGCTGAACGGCGTCCTGCGCTACAGCCAGGGCACCGCAACCGATGGCCTGACGCTGACGGCGATGGCCTATTCCAACGGCTGGAATTCGACCGACCAGGTCCCGCAGCGCGCGATCGACCAGGGTCTGATCAACCGTCTCGGCTCGCTCGATCCGACCGATGGCGGCACCTCCAGCCGCTTCAGCCTGTCGAGCAACTGGGCGCAATCGAGCGCTTACGGACAGACCAATGTCAGCGCCTATGTGGTGCGCTCCGACCTGCGGCTGTTCAACAATTTCACCTATTTTCTCGACAACCCCGTCAATGGCGACCAGTTCAGCCAGCTCGACCGCCGCAGCTTCGGCGGCTTTGACGCCCGGCATGCGTTCGACTGGCGCTTTGCCGGCCTCGAATCGCGAACCCGCGTTGGCGTGCAGAGCCGCTACGACGACATCCATGTCGGGCTGTTCAAGACCGAGCAGCGCACATGGCTCTCGGCCGTGCGCGATGATCGCGTGCAGGAGGGCAATGTCGGCCTCTGGACCGATACGACCACACACTGGAATAGCTGGCTGCACACCACGGTCGGCATCCGCGAAGATGTCTTCGCCGGGCATGTCTTCAGCGATACGCCGGAGAATTCAGGCAACGCCCAGGCGTCGATGGCGAGCCCGAAGGCCGGTCTCGTGCTCGGCCCCTGGTACAAGACCGAGTTCTACGGCAATGCAGGCTACGGCCTGCACAGCAACGACATCCGCGGTGCGACCATCACCGTCGATCCCAACGACAAGACGACCGCGCTCGACCGCGTGCCGCTGCTGGTGCGCTCGCGCGGCGCCGAGCTCGGCATCCGCACCAAGGTGATCGAGGGTCTCACCAGCTCGCTCGCCGTCTTCGTGCTCGATTTCGACTCCGAGCTGCTGTTCGTCGGTGACGCCGGCACCACCGAGCCGAGCCGGCCCAGCCGCCGCGTCGGCGTGGAGTGGACCAACCAATACAAGCCATTGCCGTGGATGACGGTCGATCTCGATGTGGCCCAGACCCACGCGCGCTTCACCGATTTCGATCCAGCCGGGGCCCGCATCCCCGGCGCACCGGCGTGGGTGGCAAGCGGCGCAATCACCCTTGGTGGCGAGACCGGCTGGTTCGGTGCGCTGAAGGCGCGCTATTTCGGTCCGCGTCCTCTCATTGAAGACGACAGCGTCCGTTCGCGGTCGTCGCTGATTTTCAATGCGCGCGCCGGCTACAGGTTCGACAATGGCCTACGGGTGCAACTCGACGTGCTCAACCTCTTCAATGCGCAGACCAACCAGATCGAATATTACTATCTGTCGCGATTGCCGGGAGAGCCCATCGACGGCGTCGCCGATCGTCACGTCCATCCGGCCGAGCCCCTCGCGGTGCGGCTGACGGTGGCGGCAAGATTCTGATCGCAGCGGACTTGGGCATCAATGCCGGCACCGGCCCGGCTGTCACAAATCCTGAAAAAAACTGACATGGAGCGAGTGCTTCTGTCCGCGAAGGACGCGGCCGGCTGGGCGCGTTCGCGGCAGGAGTGAGGGGAATGCAATCTGAGCCGGACGGCACCGCGATCGCCTCGGCGGACCGGTTCACGCATGTGGTCCAGGACGAGGCGGGTTTCGCGCGC
Source organism: Bradyrhizobium sp. Mp27 (assembly GCF_029953005.1). Classification (NCBI taxonomy): domain Bacteria; kingdom Pseudomonadati; phylum Pseudomonadota; class Alphaproteobacteria; order Hyphomicrobiales; family Nitrobacteraceae; genus Bradyrhizobium; species Bradyrhizobium sp. Mp27. The sequence goes on from NZ_JASAUS010000023.1 coordinate 22,874, forward strand.
GCGCGTCAGGCTGCGAACCGCGCGTGGGCGTTGATCCCGATCGTGACCGCGTCGGGCTTTGCGGGTCTCGGCTACGAGATCGTGTGGACGCGCCAGTTGAGCCTTGCACTGGGCACCGAAATGATGGCGGTGCTCGGGGTCATTGCCGGATTCTTCGGCGGCCTGGCGCTGGGCGCGTTCGCACTCGACCGGCCGATCCGCCGCTCGCAATCGCCATCGCGCATCTATGCGATCCTTGAAGCCGTCATCGCCGTCTGGGGCCTGATCAGCGTCTGGCTTCTGCCCGCGGCCGGCCGCGCCCTGGCCCCGCTGCTCGGCACCGAACCGTCTGCTGTCCTGCTCTGGGCCGGCAGCCTGGCGCTGCCGACACTCGTGCTATTGCCTGCGACGATGGCCATGGGTGGAACCCTGGCCGCGCTGGAACGGATGACGAGGCAAGCGCGCGGCGAGGCCCGCGTCACGGCAGGCGTGTACGGGGCAAACACGGCCGGGGCTCTGGCCGGCACGCTCGCCTCCACATTCCTCCTGATCCCGGCGCTGGGATTCTCGGGAACGCTACTCTGCCTCGCTGCTGTCAACGCCTTCTGCGCTCTGGGCGCGCTTGCCGTCGGCCCAGCCGCAAAAGCTGATACCGAACAACGCCGGCCGGAACGAATTCGGGACTTGCGGCTCACGATCACCTTGTTTGCCACCGGACTGTTCGGAATCGCATTCGAGGTCCTGGTGGTCCGGCTCGCCGCGCAGGTGATGGAAGACACCGTCTACACCTTCGCCGGCCTCCTGGCGGCCTATCTGCTTGGCACCGCCGCAGGCAGCCTGCTCTGGCAGCGGAGCGGGCGAGATGCGAATGATGGGAATCTGCGCGGCTTGCTCGCCGCAACGGCGTTCGCCTGCATCACGACCGCGGCGTTTGCGCCTTATGCCGGCCGCCTGGTCGAGCTCGTCTCGACTGCGGACGTCTTCGGCGAACTTGCCGTGGCGATCTCGCTGTTCCTGGTGCCCGCGACCGCAATGGGCGCACTGTTCGGCCTGCTGGCGCAACGGGTGAGCGATCAGCGCGGCTCGGTCGGATCGGCCATCGGCATCAACAGTCTCGGCGCCTGCATCGCGCCGCTGGTGGCGGCGCAAGTCCTGATCCCGGGCGTTGGCGCGTGGACGGCACTGCTTGCCGTTGCACTCGGCTATTTGCTGCTGCTGCCGCCCGGCCGCTCGGCGTTGCTGTGGTCTGCGGTACCTGCGATGCTTGCGTTGGTCTTGTGGCTCAATCCCGCGCCTTCGCTCACGCGCGTGCCATCGGGCGGAAAGCTGCTTGCGGTCCGCGAAGGGCCGATGGCGACGGCCAGCGTCGTCGACGATGCCGCCGGCGTCCGCTACCTCGAGGTCAACGGGCATTTCCGGATGGGCGGAACGAGCTCAACGCGATCCGACTACCGGCAGGCGATGCTGCCGCTGCTGCTCCACGAAGCCCCGCAGCGCGCCTTGTTCCTCGGCATCGGCACCGGCGCCACAGTGGTTGGCGGAACGCTGATGCCCGGCGTGAGCGTGCGTGGCGTCGAGCTCTCGCGGGAAGTGGTGGACCTGCTGCCCTGGTTCGTCAATCCACCGCCGACTTCTGCGCCGCGTGTGACCGTGGCGGATGCCCGCCGCTACGTCGCCGCCGATACGGGCCAGCACGACGTGATCGTCGCCGACCTGTTTCATCCCGCGCTCGATGGCAGCGGCGCGCTCTACACGGTGGAGCATTTCGGCGCTGTGAAACGCCGCCTGGCGTCAGGGGGCATCTTCTGCCAGTGGCTGCCACTGTACCAGCTCGACCTGCCGTCGCTGCGTGCCATCGTCCGCGGCTTTCTCGACATCTATCCCGACGGTTCTGCCTGGCTCAATCACTACAGCGTCCGCACACCGATGCTTGCGCTCATTGGAACGCAAGGCGGCCGCCATCTCGATACCGGGGCACTGGCGGCGCGGCTTGGCAATCCCGCGATCGCATCAGCGGTCCGCCCGCTCGGATTCGAGGCACCGATCGACCTGCTCGGTCAGTATCTTGGCGGCGCGCGCGCTCTCTCCGCCTTCGCCGGCGAGGGCCCGCGCAACACGGACGACTATCCGTTCGTGACCTTCGATGCGCGGCGCAACGTCCGGGCACTCAACGCAGCGCCCTGGTCATTGCTGCTCGCCATCATCAAGGACATTCGGCCCGATCCGAATGAGCTGCTCGCTGACGGAGCCGAGCGCAACGCGCTCGGCTCACGCCTTTCCGCCTACTGGGCCGCGCGCAACCGCTTTCTCGAAGCTGGCGCGTCCCTGCCGGGCGATCCCCGCGGCGCCGCCTTGATCGAGGCGGCTTCGCCAGGCCTCATCGACGCACTTCGCCTGAGCCCCGAGTTCGATCCGGCCTACGGGCCGCTGATGGGGATGGCAAGGTCCCTGCTCGGCTCGGACCGCGCGGCGGCCGCGCGTCTGCTACGCAAGATCAACGACGCCGCGCCGTCGCGTCGCGAGGCCAGGGACCTGCTGCTTCGGGAGTTCGGCCTCAGGAACGAGTGATCGGCCGGCTCACGGCGTGAAGTTGATGCGATAGCCCCAGCAATCGAGATGATCGGGGATCGCGTTGAAAGCGATCGTGATCCGCTGCCCGCCGGGATTCCGCGGCACCTCATGGTAAAGGTAGCTCGGAAACAGCACGAGATCTCCCGGTTCGGCTTCCGGCAGGACGCACTTGCCCGCATTGAACGGCCCCATTGCGGCAGTTCGCGTATGGTGGCGGAAAGAGAAATCGGAGCCGCCGGGCGGTCGCACGAACACCGTCTTGCAGGACGGGTGCGAGTCGGTCAGATAAAAAATGCCGGAGACGAAGCTGTTTGCGTGAGAGTGCAGCGTCTGGTTTCCGCCGGTCTCCAGCATGTTGGTCCACATCTCCTTGACGGTCCAGCGCAGCTCTTCGCCGAACAGCAGAACGCCGAAATCGACCAGCTTCGGGGCAGCAAGCTCGGCGATCTGGCGGAACAGCTCGTTGTCGCGGGGATCGGCAACTTCCGTGTGGAAGAGCTGGCCTGAGCGCAAATTACCTTCGATCTTGGTGCTCCGGATCGCAGCCACGGCGGCTTCGTTCACAGATGGCGGGAGCAGCCGGGGCGAACGCAGGAGAGGAATCGGGAAGAGCGGCTCGATCTGGTCCATATCGCAATAGTCCACCTGGTCTTGAAACGCGGGCGAACAATGCGCGCGCAAAGATGACGCTGCGATGACAGCATGCAGCGTCTCGAGGGTCTCGAAAATTGCTACTCGTGGGGCCCGAGCACTTTCAGCTTTTCGCCCGGCCGCAGCTCGTGGCGCCGTTCGCGCACCTCGTCGGAGGCACGCGCCGCCATGTCGATGCATTCGTCGAACTCGCCATTGCCGGCCTCAACCAGCGCCTGATGCAAGTGCCGCTCGGCAAAGTAGCGGGAGAGATGGTCGGCGGGCAAAGCCGCCGCCAGCGCCCGCGCTTCCGCGACCGCAGCGTGGCATTCCTCCCGAGTCGGTTCGTCGGAAACGGGCGCGGCAGCGTCGGACGCGGCCATAGCCCAACCAAGGCCGGCAATGATGCCCAGCGTACAGACGGTGATACGAAGCAGGTACATGTCGAGGTGCCGGCCGAAACCGGCCTTCCAGAAAAGTGCGGCGGGACGCAATGATCGTTGCGCCCCGCCGGATGGTCTCACGTCCCGTTAGTGGTGGTCGTGATGATCGTCGTCGTGATCGTGGTCGTTGTCAGCGCGCTGACCGAGCCGCCGCGCCAGTTCGGTGTTGGTCTCGACCAGGAGCTTCGGCGAGCCTTCCGGCCTGATGAAGATCGGATTGGCGTAGAACCAGACGTTCGAATAGGCCTGAACGTCGTGGGTCACTTTCTTGGCGCCGTTCACCACGTCGAGGTGCGCCGGGCACGCCGGATCGGTGCAGCTGACCTGGGCGTTGTTGGCGTCGAGCAGCGGATTTCCAGCGGTGTCGCTGACATTCGGAGTCCCGTTCGGAATGTTGGTTCCGCGTGCGCGGATATAGAACGGCTTGGGTCCAGCGACGAACGTCGTCGTGAACTTCAGCCGTACGCCGTCACGATCGCGATGCTCGCGCTGCATCTGCGATGAGGGGATCTGCCGGGCTATGGCCGCCGACGAATTGTACACGATCGCCGCGCCGGCCGTGCCCGCGGCATTCGCCACCGCGTAGTTCGGCGCGTCGGGCGCAACGACGCCGGTGATCTGGCCGGTGATCAGGTCGACGTGGTCGAGCGACGGCTTGTTCAGCGGCTGCTTCAGGCCCAGCGACACCAGCAACGGATTGTCGAACGTGTAGGGACTGTTGTTCTCCTTCGGGACGGTCATCTCCATCTCGACCGTGATCTTTTCGCCGGGCCTCACGACCAGCGTCTCGCCCATGGTCTTCCAGTCGTCGCCGCGCGTCTTGGCGCGGAACACCAGATCCGGACCGATCAGGTCGGCGTTGACCGAGTAAGAGTTGCCCGAGCGCATGCCGTCGACGACGTGCTGCGACGAGAACCGTCCGGCATTGGGAACATAGAGCTTGGTGTACTCGCCGGGGATGAAATCGGCCGTCGTGAAGGAATCGCGGGCGCCGCCGGCGCCGCGGCTGTGCCAGTCGGAGCTGACATAGATGAAGAAGTTACGGCCTTCGCCCAGCAGTCCGTCCCACAGGCCGCCGACCTTGGCGGTGTAGATGCCGGCCATGCCGTACGTGCCGCCGCCGACCGCGCTGGCGGTGTACGAGCCGGAACCACCGCTGGCACCGCCTTCGGCGAAGTGACCGGGCGATTCGATGCCGAACGCAACCGTCGGACCCGCGTTGTTGAAGTCGCGGAAATGCTCGATGTTGTAGCCCCGGTTGGCGGTCGCACTGAACGGACCCTGGCGTTCGGTGTGGGTCGGGATGACATAGGATTGCAGCGGATAGTTGGTCTGCAACCACTTGATGCCTGTGAGCGCCTTCTGGTGGCCCGCGGTGCCGGCGTTGTTGACGTTGTCCTTGCCGGGCCAGAGCTGATTGCCGCCGGCGTCGATGACGGGGCCGATCGCATCGGTGTCGGCGCGGTCGAAGCGGTATTCGAATTCCGCCCTCTTGTCCGCGTTGCCGGGTCCCTTCTTCCGGTGCGTCGGGTGCTGGCCGGTAATGACGGCGACGTCGGCGTGTTCATGGCCGGGCGCAATCCACTCGAGTCCTTCGATCAGCACCTTCTCGTACTGCGACGAGCGATTGACGATGGTCGGATACTCGATCTCGCGGATCGACTGCCAGCGCCACATCTGCGCGCCGGTGCCGCTGCCGTTCGGGGTGCCCTTCAGGCTGGAGATCGTGATTCCGTCGATGGTCTGGCCGAGCGTCTGGCTCCAGGTCGTGGTGGTCTGCCCCGGAAGGTTGGCGCTGGTGTCGCTGAAGCGGCAGTCACGGTTGCCGGAACCGCCGTGGTTGCCGAGCGTGAACCAGTCGAGGTCGAAATTGTTTCCACCGGCGGACGCGGTGCCGCGCCCGACCGCGCGATCGATCGTATAGCCGGCGGCAACCGAGCCGTCCGTGCAGGTGTTGTGGTTGTGCATGTCACCGGCAACGTAGGGATTGCCGCGACGGTCGTCGCGCCCAAATCCCTCGGCTGCGGCGCTCTGAGTCAGCGCCAAGGATGCCGACGCAGCGGTCAACAGGATCGTCTTGCCAGATGGAAACATCTATCGCCTCATTTCAAGTCAGTTATCGCGAAACGGTAGAAAGTCCGGGGATTGGAGATTATTGGCCCCAACTACGCCAGCGGACTCCCTGCAACCTCAATGATGAACAGAGTTCCGATACAGCTTCGTGAAGGATTTGTGTTCGCGCGACGCAACGCTGCACTTTCGTGAAGCATCTTGCCTCGCGCGCGCGGCCGTTGCATTTCCGCGTCACGTGAGCGATTGAAGATGACAGATGAAACGCGCTGCCGCATAAAGCGGCGCTGCGTGCAGTGAGAGTTTGTGACAACCGCATGTCAATGTCGGCGACACCAGTAGAAGCGCAATCTTTTCCGCCATCACGCACCGGGTCTCCGGCCGCGGGCGCCGATGTCGTCCGCGGTGCAGAGAAACGTTCGCTCGCCTCGACGCTTGCACGGTTCTTGCGCGAGCCGCTGCTGCACTTCACCCTGCTGGGTGCGATCATCTTCGGCATCGACGCCGTGTTGCATCCGCCCGCCAAGGACGAGAAGGTCCTCATCGTCACCAAGACAATGCGCCAGTCCTTCATCGACAATTTCGACGAGGACAAGGAACGCACCCCTTCCGAGGCGCAGCTCCAGAAGATGATCGACAGCTGGGTCGCGAGCGAAATCCTCTACCGCGAAGGCAAGGCGCTGGCCGTGGACCGCGGCGACGAGACGATCCGCGACCGGATTGCCTACAAGATGCAGTTGCTGATCTTCGACCAGATCCGCGTTCCGCACCCCTCGGACGAGCAGCTGCGCGTGTGGTTCGCCGAAAACCACACCCGCTTCGACGAGCCGGAGCGCGTTTCGTTCTACATCACCCCGCCCACGGATCAGGCCAATGCGCAGCGTCAGCTCGACGATATCGTCGGGCAGCGCGAATCCGAGGAGCTACAGCATCTCACGCGCGCGATCCTCGCTCGCCCGGTCGCAAGTCTCGCCGCGTCCTTCGGCGAGGATTTCCGTGATCGACTGCTGGCGATGCCGGAGGGCGAATGGAAGCTGCTGCAATCCAAGGACGGCTGGCACGTCGCCCGGCTGGATTCCCGGCGGCCGGGAAACCTCGCCAGCCTCGACAAGGTCAGGGACGAGGCCGCCAGGATCTGGCACACGGATGAGACCCGCAAGCTGGCCTGGGAAGCGGTCACGCGGCTGAAGGCGTCCTATCAGGTGCGGTACGAGCCGTGACGGCGATCCGATATCTGCGGCCAGCGCTGCTGGTCTTGACTTTGGTGCTGGCTGCGCTCGTCCGGCCTTCGGCGCTGAATGCGCACGAGGCGGCGATGGGTGTGCTCGAATTCCGCGAGGTGCGGCCCGGCGCATTCGTCGGCCGCTGGAGCATCGAGCCCTCGATCGGCGCATCCCGGGTCGATCTCAAGGTGCCGCCCCACTGTTTTCTCCGCCTGCCCGAAATGAATTGCGGCCAGAAGGGGCTGGTTGGCTCGATCACCATCTCCAATCTCGGCTCCAACATGTCGGTTGTCCTGATCAAGGTCATCCCGATCACCGGGGAGCCGCGCAGCTACACCATTTCGACCGCCAATCCCGTCGTCTCCATTCTTGGCACCGGCGCCCCGACGCTCGAGGCGTGGATCGAGCTGGCGAAAACCTATGTGAATTACGGGATCGATCACATCCTGCTCGGCGCCGATCACCTGCTGTTCGTGCTCGGCCTGATCTGGATCGTAGGCGGCGGCTGGCGCTTGGTGAAGACGATCACGGCCTTCACGATCGGGCACAGCGCCTCGCTTGCCGCGGCAGCCTTCGGCCTGATCGGCGTGCCGGAACGCCCGCTCAACGCCTGTATCGCATTGAGCATCGCGTTCGTCGGGGTGGAAATCGTCAAGCAGCAGCGCGGCGAGATCGGACTCACCGCCCGCTATCCCTGGATCGTGGCATTCAGCTTCGGTCTGGTTCATGGCATCGGCTTCGCGAGCGCCCTGGCGGGACTTGGGCTCGAACGCCGCCTCCTTCCTGCAGCGTTGCTGTTCTTCAACCTCGGCGTGGAGATCGGACAGCTTGCCTTCGTACTGCTCGTGCTCGCATTGATCTGGGCGCACCGACGGCTTGATGCCGTCGTGCCGCGCTGGGGCGAGGCCCTCCCGGCCTACCTCATCGGATCGGTATCGATGTTCTGGTTCTTCGGCCGTCTGGCGCGCGTGTTCGCCGCGATCTAAGCGAGAGTCGCAAACAATGCCTTTACGCATCCCCCGAGCCCTCACGACCGTGATCGTTTCGTTCGCACTGACGCAGCCGGCTCTCGCACACGAGCAGGCCGGCGTGGCGGGCGGCGTCGTCAGCGGCCTGCTCCATCCGGTCACCGGCATCGACCATCTGATCGCAATGGTGGCCGTCGGGATCTGGGGCGCGCAGCTCGGCGCCCCCGCAATCTGGATCCTGCCGATCACCTTCCCGCTCGTCATGGCGGTCGGCGGGGTTTTGGGCGTGCTGCATGTTCCGCTTCCGATGCCGGAGCTGATGATTGCCGTCTCGGCCGTGATCCTGGGCGTCGCCGTTGCGGCCCGGCTGCGTCTGCCCTTTTCCGCTGCTGCCGTCGTCGTTGCGATCTTTGCGATCTTTCACGGTCATGCGCACGGCGCCGAGCTTCCGCGCGCGGCGAATGCGCTGGCCTACGGCGTCGGCTTCGTCACCGCCACCGGCCTCTTGCACCTGCTCGGCATCGCGATCGGCGCGTTGACGCGCTGGCCCGCCGGCGAGCGCGTCATTCAGGGACTCGGGGCGGGTATCGCGGGAATTGGCTGCTATTTCCTCGCACTGGGCGTCGGAGCCCTTGCATGAAGCTGAATTGCGCTCGCCTATTAATGGCCACAGCGATGCTGCTGGCCGGCGCAAGTACCGCCGAGGCGCATATCGTCGCGGCGCGCCTCGGCGATTTCTACATGGGTGTCGTACATCCCCTCACCGATCTTCAGGATGTCGTTCTCTGGACTGCGACCGGCGTGCTGGCCGGTACGCTTGGAGCCGCCAAGGGGCGCTGGCTCATCGCGGTGTTTCCGCTTGGACTACTGGTCGGGTTGTCTCTTGGACAGGTTTTCAGCGCGACTTCCACACAGCTTTCGGACGCGGCAATGATGCTCGCAATCGGCCTGCTGCTCGCGGCAGCGGCGCAGGTGCCCACATTCATGCTGTGCGCGATTGCCTTCGCAGTCGCCGTGATACGGAGCGCTGCGAACGGCGCCGACCTCGGGCCTGAAACCGACCGGTTGCTGTTTGCGGCAGGATTGGCTTGCGTAGGTTACGGGGCCATCACGCTGGCAATGGCGCTGACCGCCGTATTCACGAATTCGGACGGCGTAGCGTCTTGGCGAACCATCGCCGTCCGTGCACTTGGAGGCTGGATCGCGGCTATCGGTCTGATGATGGCGAGCCTTGTTCTCGCGTCATGAGAGGCCGCGAAGAACCCTGCCATGGACGACGCGGTTCGCAGCGGGCTCGCGGCATGGCAGCAGAAGCTGGCGACCGAATTGCTCAGCGAGAATCTCGACGGCGAGCTTTCGCTGGCCGACATTGCCGCCGAACGCAATCGGTCGGCCGGTCACGTTCCCTGCGCCTTTGCACATTCGATGGGCACGCCGCCGCATCGATGGCTTCGTCAGCAACGAGTTGAGAAGGCCAAGTCGCCGCTCTCAGAGTCGCGGCTTTCGCTTGCCGAGATTGCAAAGACCGCACGATTTGGCGACTAAAGCCACTTCACGCGGGTTTTCTCCGAGTCTACAGGCGGCAGCCCGGGTAGGTGGAGACGGTTTCAAGTCGGTGATGCTACCCGCGCACCCCCGGCGCCGCATGAGCTTCTGCGACGGTCACATCCGTTCAAGAATTATCGCCCATACTTGCCGTCGTTAGATTTTTCTTGATCTTCCGGTGCACACGTCGCGCACACGCATCCAAGCGTGGGTAACGGACAGGTTACATGGTCGGCTCCGACTCAAAAAATTCATCGCCTCGCGATTGCGGCTGGGCCTGACAACCGAATAAACTAGAGGCCATCCGGCCATCAGAGAGGGAGTCAGGCATGAACGTGCCGAGCTCTGACAAGGACGTTCAAAGCACGCCCGACGTGCCGAGTAACGGACCGGCGAAAGCCGCGCACAACCCGACACGCCCGCCCTCTATCATCGTCGGTGTCGTGGCAGCTGCTGTCGTCGGGCTTTCCGTCTTCTATCTGTTGCGCCCGGAGCCCTTGCTGGTTCAGGGCGAGGTCGATGCAACGCGGCTCGATATCGCGGCGCGCGTGGACGGACGGGTCGGCAAGATTCCCGTCGAGCGCGGCCAGAACGTGGCTGCGGGCGCGGTGCTGGTCCAGATCGACAATCCAGAGACGCTGGCCAAGCACGAGCAGATGAAGGCGGCCAAGGCTGTCGCGGACGCGCAGCTTGCCAACGTGCTGGTCGGAACGCGGGTGGAAGTGATCGCGGCACGGAAGGCGGAAATGGAGCGGGCGCAGGCGGCGCTGGTGCTGGCACAGAAGACGTTTGACCGTACACACACCTTGACCGAGCAAGGCAACGCGCCGCAAGCCCGCCTCGACCAGGCAACCGATGCGCTGCACGAAAGCGAGCGCGCCGTCGACCAGGCCAAATCGGCCTATGAGCAGGCGGTCAATGGCTACACCAAGGAGGAGCGGGCCATTGCCAAGACCAATGTCGAAAAGGCCAGTGCCGATATCCAGAGCGTTCAATCGATCATCGACCAGCTCGTGGTTTATGCGCCGGTAGCCTCGCAGATCTATCAGCGTAATGTGGAACCCGGCGAATACGTCTCGCCCGGCGTGCCGCTGGTGACCTTGATCAATCTGGCGGACCTCTGGGTGCATTTCGATCTTCGCGAGGATCTCGTCAAAGGCCTGAAGGTCGGCGATCGCTTCGATGTCCGCATCCCCGCCCTCGGCGACCGCCCCGTCACGGTCGAGGTCAAGCTCATCGCGACTAAGGGCGAATATGCAAGCTGGCGAGCCACGCGTGCTTCGGGCGATTTCGACCTGCGAACGTTTTCGATCCGTGCCTATCCCGTTCAGCCGGTGCCCGAACTGCGACCGGGAATGAGCGCCTATCTCGACTGGCGGTCGCGGCCATGAGGCCGGCGCCAAAGCCCGGATTTCTGCTGGTCGCGCGGCGCGAGTGCCGCTGGCTGCTTCATGATCGCGTGGCGCTGCTCCTGATCTTCGGCGTGCCGCTGTTCGCGTTCGTGGTCCTCACCACGGTCTTCAGCCGTCCAGTCATCCGCGGCCTCGGCGTGACTGTCGTCGACGAGGACAAGTCGGACGCCTCGCGCGCCCTGGTGGAATACATTGCGGCGTCGCCAAGCCTGAAGATCGTCGACCGCTCCGGCACGCTGTCCACGGCCGTGCAGGACATACGCTCCGGCAAGTCGATCTCGGCCGTCCACATCCCGCCGGATTTCGAGCGCGACCTGAAGGCCGCGCGCCGCCCGCAGATCGTCGGGTTTTATAACCAGCAGTTTTTGACTCCCTCGGGGATCGCATCCTCGGGTCTGAGCGATTCGCTTTCCGCCGCGGCAGCGGTGGCCGCTCCCGCCAGTCGCGCGGCACCTGCGCCGGCGTCCCTGGGTGCGCTCAAGGCGGAGACCATGGCGCTCGTCAATCCGCAGAAGAACTACGCGCAGTTCCTGCTGCGCGCGCTGCTGCCGACCATCATCCATGTGGTGATGACCCTCGCCGCCGGCTATTCCGTCGGCTCCGAATTCCGCCGCCGCGACGCCCGGGCCTGGCTCGAAAGCGCCGGCGGCGATCCGCTTGTCGCGCTGGCCGGCAAGCTCGCGCCGCTGTTCTGCATCTTCGTCCTGATCATGCTGGCCGAGCCGCTGTTCCTAGAAGGCGTGCTGGATATTCCCTTCAAGGGCGATCTGCCGTTGATGATCGCCGCGGCCTCGCTGCTGATCATCGCCTATCTGTCGCTCGGCGCCCTACTCCAGCTTCTGGTCGGCGATCTCGCCACCGGTCTCGGGCTTGCGGGCCTGATCGCGTCGCCCGCATTCGGCTATGCCGGCGTCGGCTTTCCCACCATCGGCATGAACGCGTTTGCGCAAGTCTGGAGCGCGATCCTGCCGCTTCGCTGGTACATGGCCGTCCTGCTGGGACAAGCCGCGCGGGGATTGCCGGTCGCGGATTCCGCCCTTCCCTTCGCGGCGCTTGCGGGCCTGGCGTTGCTCTTTGCCGGCCTGGCATGGCTGCGCATGGCGAACGTCACCCGCAAGGGCTGGTTTGCAACGGCGCGCCCTGCCGAGCCATCCGAGGCCAGCGACACGCCACGCGGCGTCGGCGGCGCCTTCGTGGCGGAGTGGCGGCGCGTGCTGGGAACACGGAGCGCCTTCACTCTGCTATTTGTCGCTCCGCTGGTCTACGGCATCTACTATCCCCAACCCTATTTGAACCAGATCCTTCGCAAGCTTCCGATTGCGGTCGTCGACAATGATCTCAGCGATCTCAGCCGGCAGATCGTCGAGACGCTGGATGCGAGCGGCGCATTGAGCGTGACGGTTCGCTCCCGAACGCTCGCCGAAGCGCGCGCCGCGATCGATCGCGGGCAGGCCTTTGCCGTCGTCGAGATTCCGCCCGACACCGAGCGCGACGTGCTCAAGGGCATCACCGCCCACATCCCCGTCTATGCCGACGCAACCTATCTTTTCATCTTCAGAACGAGCGCCAGCGGGTTGGCGACCGCCATCGGAACCTTGACGTCCGAGCTCGTTTCGCGCGGCGCGCGCTCCGATGGCAGCCTCGTCAAGGCGAAGCTGGCAAGCTCGAGCCCGGCCGACGTGCTGCTGCAGCCGATCTTCAACCCGGTGGGCGGCTATGCGAGCTACGTCGTTCCGGCGGCGTTCATCCTGATCCTGCAGCAGACCCTGCTGATCGGCGCCGCGATGCTGACCGGCACGGCGCTGGCGAGCGGAGGCGCAGCCTTTGCCGGCGTGCTCGGCCGCGGCATCGCGCATCTGACCGTCTACCTTCCTGCGCTCGCGCTCTACGTCATCGTGCTGCCCCGCATCTACGGTTTTTCCACGCTCGGCCATCTTCCGCAGATCCTCGCGCTCGCGAGTGTCTTCCTGCTGGCGACGAGTTTCATGGGGCAGGCTGTCGGGGCCTGGTTCACGCGACCGGAGAACGCAACCATCCTGTTGCTGGCGACCAGCCTGCCGCAGTTCTTCATGGCCGGCTTCGCGTGGCCGCGCGAAGCGATTCCGGACGTGGCCCTTGCGTTCGGCCGGTTGTTCCCGGCCGACTCCGCGATCGACGGCCTCGTGCGCGTCAACCAGCTCGGCGCCGGCATCTGGGAAGTTGCGCATGACTGGCTCGCATTGTGGTGCCTGGCGCTCGGCTACTTCGCGCTCGCGGTGATCTCGGCATTTGCAGTCAGGAGGAGACAGGGACATGCCCAACCTTAGACCTGCCGCCTTCGTCGCTATTCCGCTCGCGCTGGTCGCGGCGGGCGCGCTGCTCTATGTCGTGCGCCACTCGGCACCGCCCGCAGCCATCGTCGGCGTCGTGCGCGCGACCGAGATCAGGGTCGAGCCTGAGGTCAACGGCCAGCTGGTCTCGATCGCGGTCGAGAAGGGTGCCTCTGTGAAGGCCGGCGACGTCGTGGCGCGGCTATCGGCGGTGGAGTTGACGGCGCAGGCGGACCAGGCGCGTGCCGCGCTCGCGTCGGCAACCGCCAACCGCAACAACGTCTATGCCGGCGTCCGTCGCGAGCAGGTCGACTCGCTGAAAGCCGCCATCGCCAAGGCCAGCGCCCGCCTCGACTTCGTGCAGGCCCAGCTCACCCGGACCAGCACGCTGGCGCGCCAGAGCTTTGAATCCCAGCAGTCGCTCGACCAGGCCGAGAACGACGTCGCCAGCGCACGCGCCGGTGTGGCCGAGGCCCAGGCCAATTACGATGCGGCCGTGGCGGGCCCGACCCGGGAAGAGCGCGCTATCGCCGACACCCAGGTGCAGGCCGCGGCCGCCGCGGTCACCGTGCTCGAGCGCCGCCTCGACAAGATGGTGTTGCGCGCGCCGGCCGACGGCGTGGTCAGCGTCATCGCCGCCGAGGTCGGCGAGAACGTTCGCGCGGGTCAACCGATCCTGATGGTCGAGGCAGCGGGCAGGCAATGGCTCTCCTTCAACGTGCGCGAGGACCATCTCGATCGTCTCGCGATGGGAGAAACCGCGAATGTGATGCGGAACGGTGCCAATAGCGCGACGAAGGCGGTCATCACCGAGCTGCGGCCGCTCGGCGTGTTTGCCACCTGGCAGGCGGAGCGGGTGATTGGCGATCATGACCGCAACACGCTTCGCCTTCGCCTCGATCCCAAGGGAGAGATGGCCGGCCTTGAGCCGGGCATGACCGTCTGGATCGACCGCTAGCACCCCAGCGATTGAAATCGCAGAGCTACACTATTCCGACCATTTGCAAACGGTGTGCGCACCAAGCTCCAACCTGGGACCCGCTGATTGAGAGCCAGTTGCTTCCCATCCCAGGATGCTCATCGTCGATCGAATAAGCCGCAGATAGCTGCGCGAATATGCGGCGCCGTTGTGTTTGCCAAGGAGCGGACGCAATAGGGCCCGCGCCAGCCTCTCTCGTTCATTCCGCCGCAGCTGTTGCGGATCTCGACTGTTTGTCGTCCGATCCGGTCCGCGCCATCTGCTCGTCGAGCCAGAGGCTATGGTGTTCGCGTGCCCAGTTGAGATCGACGTCACCCGAGCCCATGGCCTCGAAGGCGCCCTCCATTCCGATCGTGCCGATATAGATGTGCGCCAGCATCGCGGCGACGAACAACACGCCGACGATGGCGTGAACGATCTGGGCCATCTGCATGCCTTCGATACCCGTGGTGTAGAACGGGAACATGAGGACATAGCCGCTCGCGGCGATCAGCCCTCCGCCGATGACGACAATCCAGTAGATCGCCTTCTGCCCGGCGTTGAACCGATAGGCCGGCGGATGATCATGGCCCAACATGCCGCCTCCCCGCTTCGCCCACTCGATATCCACCTTGTTCGGGATGTTGCCGGCGATCCACATCAGAAAGATCAAGACGACGCCGACGGTGAATGGGAAGCTCAGATAGTTGTGGGCGTACTTCGCCCATTGCGACCATTCGGAGAAAGCTTCGAAGCCGATCAACGGCAAGAGCAGCGGCCGTCCAAAGGTAATGTTCAATCCGGAGATCGCCAGAATGATAAAGCAGGTCGCGGTCATCCAGTGCACGAAACGCTCATAGACGTTGAAGCGCACGATAGTCCGGCCCGACCGTCCGCTGTCCAGACGAACCATGCCGCGTGTCAGATAGAAGATCACGATCGCCGCGAGCATGCCGATAATGGCAACGCCGCCGATCCAGAGCAGGATCACGGTACGGAATTCGCGCCATTCGCGCCCCTGCGGCTGCACCAGCACACTGGAGCGTTGGTCGGGGATGCTGACGCGGCCCTGGATGCGGTCGAATTCCTGCAACAACTGCTGCTCCTTCACCGAGCTCGCGGTCGGGTTGACCTGCTGGGCGCTCACCGGGACCGGCGCCGCCATGACGAGCAGGAGCAGAGCCCAGGCGCCGAAGGCAAGCCGAACGAACTTTCCACATGACACCATGAGCTCCTCCTGGATGTTCTCCGTCGCAACTCGCATCAGGACTCGATCATCTCGCGATAGGCCGTCTTCCAGCCCCAGGCACCTGAGCCGTAGCCGCGTTTCAGCACGCGCTCCTTGTAGATCTGAGCGATGATCTCGCCGTCGCCAGCGAGTAGCGACTTCGTCGAGCACATTTCGGCGCAGAGCGGCAGCTTGCCTTCGGCAAGCCGGTTCGCGCCGTATTTCTCGTATTCCTCCTTACTGCCATCGGCCTCGGGGCCGCCGGCGCAATAGGTGCATTTGTCCATCTTGCCGCGCGAGCCGAAATTACCGACCTTCGGATATTGCGGCGCCCCGAACGGGCAAGCGTAGAAGCAGTAACCGCAGCCGATGCAGAGGTCCTTGGAGTGCAGAACCACGCCATCGGCGGTGGTATAGAAGCAGTTCACCGGGCACACTGCCGCGCAGGGCGCGTCCGTGCAGTGCATGCAGGCCATCGAGACTGAGCGTTCCCCAGGCTTACCGTCATTGATGGTGACGACGCGTCGCCGGTTGATGCCCCAGGGCACCTCGTGCTCGTTCTTGCAAGCGGTGACGCAGGCATTGCATTCGATGCAACGGTCGGCGTCGCAGAGGAATTTCATACGTGCCATCGTCGTTGCTCCTATGCCGCCGCGATCTGGCAGAGAGTGACCTTGGGCTCCTGCATGCCTGTCGCGGGATCGTAGCCGTAGGTGGTGATCGTGTTGGCGCTTTCGCCGAGCACGATCGGGTCGGTCCCCTTCGGATAGTTGCCGCGAAGGTCTTTGCCTGCGAGCCAACCGCCGAAGTGGAAGGGCATCCAGGCAACTCCCTTGCCGACACGCTCGGTGACGAGCGCCTTCATCCGCGCCCTGGAATTGTTCTCCGCGCCCGTGACCCAGACCCAGCCGCCGTCCTTGACGCCGCGGTCGGCGGCATCGGCAGGATTGATCTCGATGAACATGTCCTGCTGCAATTCGGCGAGCCACGGGTTCGTGCGGGTCTCCTCGCCGCCGCCCTCATATTCGACCAGACGGCCGGACGACAGGATGAGCGGGAACTGTTTTGCAAGTCCCTTCTCCACCGCCGCCTTCTGCACCGAGAACCCAATATTGGGCATGCGGAACTGTTGGGCGTCGGGTAGCGTCGGATATTTGGCGACGAGGTCGACGCGCGGCGTGTAGATCGGCTCGCGGTGGACCGGAATGGGATCGGGCAAGCCGAAGGCATTCATCCGCGCCTTGCCGTTGCCGTACGGCACGCAACCATGCGCCAGCGCCACGCGCTGGATACCCCCCGACAGGTCGAGCGACCACGACACCGTGTCCGGATTGGCGGGATTGATCTTGTTGATCGTTGCCATCTCCGCTTCGGTGAGCTCGCTGTCCCAGCCGAGCTTCTTCAGGCTCGCCAGCGTGAACTCCGGATAGCCGTCCTGGATCCCCGATCCCAGCGAGTACGAGCCGTCGGCGAGCAGGCTCACTTTCCGCGTCGTGCCGTCCGGCAGCTTCTCCTCGCGCTCGATGCCGAAGCGTGGGCGGAACGTACCGCCGCCATCCATCACATGCAGATTGGTGTTGTAAAGCAGCGGCGTGCCGGGATGCTTGACCTCCGGCGATCCCCAGCATGGCCAGGGCAGACCGTAATAGTCGCCGCCGACCTCGGGATCGTCCTTCGGCGCCCGCATCGTCAGCAGGTCGAACTTCGCCTGGTTCTTCATGTGCGCCTTGAGGCGCTCTGGCGATTGCCCGCAATAGCCGGTCGACCAGCTACCGCGGTTCATCTCGCGCAGCACATCCTCCGCCTCGGGCAGATTGTTCTCGACCTTGATGTTCTTGAACATCTGGTCGGCGAATCCGAACTTCTTCGCCAAGCGATAGATGATTTCGAGATCATCCTTCGACTCGAAGATCGGCTTCACGATCTGCTCGCCCCATTGCAACGAGCGGTTCGAGGCCACGCGCGACCCCTTGCACTCGAATTGCGTGGCGACAGGGAGGATGTAGACACCATCCTTGCGTCCGGCTTCGACCGAGAGCGAGGCCCAGGTCGTCGGATGCGGGTCGGCGATGACGAGCAGCTCGAGTGCCTTCAGGCCATTCAGTGATTCCGGAACGCGGGTGATGCTGTTGGAGGCGTGCCCCTGCACGAACACAGCCTTCACATTGTCCTTCTGCGCCACCTGATCCTTTGGCAGCGTCACCGCTTCGAACCAGCGGGTCAGCGGAATGCCGGGAGTTTCCATGATCTGCTTGGTATCGAAGCGCGACTTCAGGAAGTCGTAGTCGACCTCCCAAACCCGCGACCAGTGCTTCCAGGCGCCTTCCGTGAGGCCATAGTAGAACGGCAGCGTGACGATATCGAGCCCGACATCGGTCGCGCCCTGCACATTGTCGTGGCCACGGAAGATGTTGGCGCCCATGCCTGCTCCGCCGACATTGCCTGTCATCAGAAGCGCGATGCAGCTCGCCCGCACGTTGGCGGTGCCGACCGTCTTCTGGGTCTGCCCCATGGCCCAGATCAGCGTCGCGGGCTTCTCGGTGGCAAACATCTTGGCGACGCGCTTGAGCTGCTCTCCGGGAATGCCGGTGACGCGCTCGACCTCTTCCGGAGGCCACTTCTCCACTTCCTTGCGGAGATCGTCGAATCCGTAGACACGCTGCCGGATGAACTCCTTGTCCTCCCAACCGTTCTGGAGAATGTGCCACATGATGCCGTAGAGCACCGGGATGTCGGTGCCCGGCCGCATGCGCACGTACTCTGTCGCGTGTGCGGCGGTGCGCGTCAGGCGCGGATCGATGACGATGAAGTTGGCCTTCTGCAACTCCTTGCCTTCGAGCAGGTGTTGCAGCGATACCGGATGCGCCTCGGCCGGATTGCCGCCCAGAATGACCTGCGTCTTCGCATTGCGGATATCATTGTAACTGTTAGTCATCGCACCGTAGCCCCAGGTGTTGGCGACGCCGGTGACGGTTGTTGAATGGCAGATGCGGGCCTGATGATCGGTGTTGTTGGTTCCCCAGAACGCGCCGAGCTTGCGGAACAGATAGGCTCCCTCGTTGGTCATCTTGGCCGAGCCGAGCCAGTAGACGGAATCGGGGCCGGACTTCTCACGCACGGCCTGAAGCTTGTCGCCGATTTCGTTGATCGCGGTGTCCCAGGAAACGCGGGTCCACTGCCCGCCCACAAGCTTCATCGGGTAGCGTAGCCGCCGCTCGCTATGCACGAGCTCGCGCACGGAGGCGCCCTTGGCACAATGCGAGCCGCGATTGATCGGGGAGTCCCAGCTCGGCTCCTGGCCGATCCACACCCCGTTCAGGACCTCCGCTGTCACCGTGCATCCGACCGAACAGTGGGTGCAAATGCTCTTGCGGATGGTCGCGCCCGCAGTGAGCGGCCCGGCAGCGGCCGCTTCTGCCTTGCGCACGCTGCCAATCGGCAGAGTGCCAAGAGCTGTGAGCGCGCCGCCGGCAAGACCGGATTTGCGCAGAAAACTGCGGCGGTCGAGACCGCTAGCCTGACCCGCAAGGGACTCCGCGACGGAGCCGTGGCGTGAAGAATGCTGGTGTGTTCGCCTGATCAGCACGGTCAGCCTCCCTTGGCCGGATAACGGTTGACGCGGTAAAAGGCCTTGACGTGATCCGTTTCCTTGTAGCGAGCCTTTCGCTTCTCATCGTTGGTTTCGCTATCGGCCTGCGCGGAGCCGACCAGGGGCATCGCGAGCGTCGCACCGGCGCCGACCGTGCCGATTCCGACCTTGCGCAAGAAGGCACGGCGCCCGTTTGTGGTTTTCCCGTTTTCACTCATCGCATCTCTCCAGGACCTGCACGTGCGGCTCAGTTGGCGAACGTGAATGCTTCCGTCTCGATCTCGATGAAGGCGCGACCGAACGCGCCGACCGCACGATAGAAGGTGGCGCTCTCTGCTCTCTCGATATCGGCAAACAGCCGCCCCATCCAGGGAGCAACGTGTTTCTCGAAGAAGGCGCGCTGTACGTCAGACGACGCCTCGAAGCGGCCGCCGGCAAAGCCTGCCATGATCTCGCACAGGATGGCCGCGTGATCTTCCGGCTCCGAATTGTTCGCGACGCGTTCGATTCCCAACGCAGCAAGATCGGCGCGCAGGCGTGACAGCGGCCGCTCGTTGAGAAAGCCGGTCAGGTAGTAGGAGGCATAGGGCAAGACCTCGCCGCGGCCGAGCCCGACGAACAGGTCGAAATATTCACGTTCGACCTTCGCTGCGTCGGGCTCGGCGGCGGCTGCGGCTAGCGCAGCGTGCGCGCGCTCGAGCGGCGTCGCGTCGCCGGACAATCTGGTCAGTTGGTCGAGGAGCCATTCTGACGGCGCCGCGGACAAGAGTGTCGCCAGCAGCCGATATTCCTGCGCACGCGCCGCATCGACGGGGTCAATCGGCTCTTCGGACAAGAGCGGCTCGCCATACAGATCAGGCCGCAAGTCACTGCGCGATACGCCGGTGGCAGCTTCGACTGCAATCACCCGTTGTGCGGGTATCTTGCTCCAGTTCGAAACGGAAGGCTGGCTGATCCCGATTTTGCGCGCAAGCTGGGCAACGCCGCCAGCGGCGTCAATGGCGCGATCGAGACCATCATCACGCACATGGACCTCCATCAAAGTCCGAGGTGCTTGATTTTTGCTTTAGTTACAAAGCGCTAGACGAAGCGTAGTCCCGGTTCCGCGGAGGGTCAATCGCCTCCCATAACCTGAGGCTATGATCTTTCGTCGGGTCCCTGGCGGGGCAATGCACGACCATGCGTCCGGCGCCGAACCGAGACTCGTTCGCTTTCGGTGCTTACAAACTGCGTTGGTTGCGTTGCGGAAGGAACCGCCGGTTCGGTGGTCGCGGCTTCTTCGGCGATGATCACAACGTCTGGCGTCTCGGCTTGGCGCAATTCCTGCGAAGAATCCGCAACTTCAGCCGGCGTCTCTGACCGCGCCTCGGCTGACTTGCGGAGGCCGCCGACGATCCTGTCAAGGAGCGCGGCCAGCTCTCCCTCGGAGCAATCCAGCGGACCAAAGCCCGGCATCGCCGCCGGATCATTGAAGTCCCATGCGTTCTCCGCAAGCCCTACGAAATCGCGAATGGTGGGATCGGCACTCCAGGCGCGACGAAGCGCCGCACGCGTCAGCTCCTGCGGAATCCCTTTGCGCAGGAAGGCCCTGACGTCCGTAGCTGATGTGATCGACTCGATCGAAGGCAGGCTCGACAGGTCGACGTCCATCTCGTCGTCCTTGACGGCGGGCTCTGGTGCACACTGCACGTCGTCGTGCATTACCTTGTCCGGCGGCGTGGCGTTCGCCTTCGCCTCCTGCTTGCGGCGTGACCACCGCGCCAGAAACTCGTCCTCACTCATTGCGTCCGCCTTCATGCTGACGGCGCGCCAGCGCCTCCGGATCGGCCTGCCGTCGCTTGCGCTTGAAGAACTCCCGTTCGACATGGTGCTCGGCGACGAAACTTTCAATCGCCTCGCGCAGCATCTCCGGCATGGGCACCGCCTCGACGAGATTGGCGCCGGCCTCGGTGAATGCCTCGCCTTCCGAGGGATCTGCGGTGGCGGCGGTCACCGAATAGGGCCAGGCGCTTTCTGCGGGCGACAACACAGTCCAAATGCTCGGACTGCCCGAAGCGAGATTGTCGCGATAGCGTGCCGTCTCGGACGGATAGAGATCGACCGTGGCACTCCCGGCGTAGAAAAGCGTCGTCCTGTCCTCTTCGCGGAGAACCGTCCACGGCCTTGTACCCGGCTCGTCCGGCAGCACAGCAACAGCGCGCCAGACAAAGTCGGTCCACGCCGAGCCCGCCTTGTGTCGCTCGACCACGATGCCGACGGGAAAGCGGAGAAGCGGCAGCGCGGCGGGGTTCACGTCACCATCTCCAGGCGTTTGATCGGTAGCCCTGTCAGCAGATTCTGCGGCTTCATCCGAAGCTTCTGGTCGGGCGTCATCGCGAGGATGAGATAGACCGGCTCGCCTCGCAGATCGTCCATAGCCGCACTCGTGTCCGCAAACGTCAGGCGGAACAGGGCGAGCACGCGCCCGGCGCTGTGTTCGTCGAGCCGCTCGCCATGCCAGAGACGGTCGCCTATTCTCGTGGCATCGGCGTCGAGGCCGACATACCAGGTGAGCCGCGCATCATGCAGCTCGCGCAGCGGCTCGACGGCGACATCGACCGCCAGCAAATGGGAGATCCAGCGCACCATTACCTGCGCCAGCGCAATTGGTCCTCGGCCACCCGCGGTGAGGTCGCACGCCATGTCGAATTGGTCGCTTCGTTGCCAATAATCACCGGCATTCTCGTCGCGCAGCACGTCAAGCTGGGCATCGGTCATTGCCCCCAGCATCGACATCAACGAGAGCACAGGCGTCGGGCTCTGCCCACCGACGACCTCTTCGTCGCCGAGCAGCAAGGCCTGGTCATGCGGCAGGATGCGCTGCGGACGGAAGAACAGCTCGGCCGCACGCAGCACAAAGGGGTCCCCGCAGCCATCGAGCACATTGCGCAGGATCACGTGCACGAGCTGATTGACGAATAGCGGCGGCAGATCGTTGACCCGCGACCGGACGGTTGCGAGGTAGGCCGCCTCAAGCGTTGGATGCCGCAAGAGGAGATCGCGAAAGGCGAGCACGAACCGCCAGTTTTCGCGTGCGTCCTCATCGGCGACCGCCGCGATCTCGTCCGCGCTGACAGCCTGGCGTGGGTCGCCGAGCAGCTCGCGGTGCAGCCTTCGTTCGACCGGACATGCATCGCGCGGCGGCATCAGCTCCGGACGGGCAAAACAGGCTTTGAGGAACTCATCGGTGACACAAAGCCCGCCGCTCTCGTCGCGATCGAGCAGATGGTGGCCGCACGCGATCCAGAAATCCTTCATCGCGGCCGCGGCTCCCGCCCCATATCGGCAAGGTGGAGATCATGGTCTGGCTCTACGTCATCCTCCACTTCCATGAACGAGAATGCCTTGCCGTGTCCCTGGCCTTCGCGCAGTTGCAACCTGCGGAACGCCTCGCGGACCTCGCCACCGCTTGCCGAGCGGTGGACCGCGATCAGCGAGCTGATCGGATGGGCGCAGAGCGATTGCACGAAGGCGACTTCCTCCTCCGCAGCAGCTCTCGCAGTCGCAACGTCCGGTGCGCCAAAGCGATCGACGAGTTGCCTGGCGAGGAGCTCGATCAGCGCCCGGCAATCGTCCTCTGTCGCCGGGACAATCTGCGTCAATGTCGACCAGCCCCAGGATTTCACGCCGAGGAAGCCACTCCGGAAGGCGGCGCGCGCCTTGCCGGCCAACTTCGCCGGATCCTGATCGCAGAAGCGGAAGGCGCCGGAGACGGCCCATTCGCCAGGGTCGGCTGCCGCGTCGAACACGAAAGTGTCGGAGGGATCGAGCGCGATGGTGCGCAAGAGTTTCACAGCCGCGGCCCTCCGAGCTTCGGATCGAGCCAGGACGGCGTAGCGAGTGCTTCGACGAGTTCGCCCCGCTCGGTCCTGTCGGTGCCGATGCGCCGTGTGAGGAGATCGCCGCGATCGTCGATCCGCTGCAGCGTTTGCCGCTCGCGAGCCAAGCGGCTCAGATAGTCGCGCGCAACGCTGTCAAAACCATCGACCCGCCAGGTGTCGATCGCCCGCATCAGGTGCCGCGCAAAGCTCTCGGTGACCTGCACGGCCCCAGCTTCGCCAAACCCCTCCTCGTCCAGCGCGGACGCAAGCGGGTGAACGCCTCCCCCCCGGTCCGTCATCGCAACGGTCCGGATCATGGCGCCAAACACGAGCCAGGCCGGCGGATCGTCCTCGCGCGCGGACGACGGCCATCCCAGCCGTCCGCCACCGACCAGGCCGCCATCAATCCGGACCGCGTCGGGCCAGTCGATCGCCACTGTCTTGTTCGGCGGCGCATAGGCGCGAAGCGCATCGGTGAGCGCGACCATGCCTGCATAGAAGGCGAACCGCGCTGTGCTCAAGCATTCGGCCGGCTCGAGCACCACGGCAAATTCGGCAAGATCGAACCGCCCGACATAGACCAGCGTGCCGGCGCCGCTATCGTGTGCAATGCGGCAAGCGTGGGCAAAGGCGTCTCCCCCCTCGCGCAGCCGGACGAGCGCGAATGGCGGCGGCAGATGGATCGGTTCCGCCAGGGAAACATGGATGGTAGGGGTCGACGGCAAGGCCGCCTCCACTTTCCTTTTCTTCCCGATAGGGAATATCTATACGAGGTGTAGAAACGGCGCGAGTCCGCTCTGCGCCGCACTGACGGAGGGATTCACCTGGAGCAGCCAGCGAAGACCGTCCTGATCTGCTCGTGCGAGGACACGATGCGCCTCGACACGGCCGCGATCCGGCGTGGCTGCCCCAACTGCAAGATCAGGAATTTTCGTCACCTTTGCGGCGCGGAGCTCGATCATTTCCGCAACGCAGCAAAGGCGGACGGCGCGCTGACCGTCGCCTGCACGCAGCAGGCGGCGCAGTTCACCGATGAGGCCGGCGAGCGCCCTGACGGGATCACCTTTGTCAACATCCGCGAGACGGCGGGCTGGTCGCGCGACGGCGCGCACGCGGGCGCGAAGATGGCTGCGCTGCTTGCGGCGGCAGCTATTCCCAGGCCAGACTATCCGCTGGTCACGCTATCGAGCGACGGCATCATCCTGATCTACGGGCGCGACGACGCCGCGATCGACGCCGGCCGGCTGCTCGCGGACCACCTCGATGTCACCGTTATGCTCAAGCAGCCGGCAGACATCGCGCCGCCGACGGCGACGGACTTCCCGATCGTGAAGGGCACGATCCGCAGCGCGCGTGGACACTTTGGCGCCTTTGAACTCATCATCGACGACTACGCCCAGCCACGCCCGTCTTCGCGCGACCGCTTCATATTCGAAGCTCCGCGCAACGGGGCGACCTCGCGCTGCGATCTCGTGCTCGACCTCTCCGGCGAGATGCCCCTATTTCCCGCGCACGACCTGCGCGACGGCTACCAGCGCGCGGACCCCAGAGATCCCGCCGCCGTGCTGCGCGCCGTGCTCGCCGCGCGCGATCTCGTCGGCAGCTTCGACAAGCCAAAATATGTCGACTTCACGCCCAGCCTTTGTGCGCATTCGCGCTCGAAGCTGACCGGGTGCCGTCGCTGCCTCGATCTGTGTCCGACGGGTGCGATCACGCCGGCCGGCGACCATGTCGCTGTCAATGCGGAAATCTGCGCTGGCTGCGGGCAGTGCGCAGCCGCCTGCCCCACGGGTGCGGCGTCCTACGCGCTGCCACCGCCCGACACCCAGTTGCAGATCGTGCGTGCCATCCTGCTCGCCTATCGCGAGGCCGGCGGCACGCATCCGGTGCTGCTGCTGCATGACGGTCCACACGGCACCGCGCTGATCGACGCGCTCGCCCGGCACGGCGACGGACTGCCGGCCAACGTGCTTCCCCTCGCCGTTAATGAGCTGACACAGGTCGGGTTGGAAACGGTCATCGCTGCGTTCGCCTACGGCGCGTCCGCGGTGCGGTTCCTGCTGCGCGCAAAGCCTCGGCACGAGGTGACCGGGCTGTCGCAGACGATCGCCTTCGCCGAGGCCATTCTTGCGGGCCTCGGATTTGACGGGCACCGTGTGACCACGATCGAAACCGACGATCCCGACGCGCTCGGCGGGCAACTGCGCGGGCTCGAGATGCTTGCCTCCGTCGCGACGCCGGCAACCTTCAAGACAGTCGGCAAGCGGCGCGACCTGCTGCGATTTGCCTTGAGCGAATTGCACCGCCTGGCGCCCAAGCCCGTCGACGTGATCGCCCTGCCGCCAGGCGCGCCGATCGGCGCGGTGAGCGTCGATACGGATGGTTGCACGTTGTGCCTCTCCTGCGTCTCCGCCTGTCCGACCGGCGCGCTGCGCGACGATCCCGAGCGTCCGGTGCTCAGATTCGTCGAAGATGCCTGCGTGCAATGTGGGCTGTGCCAGAGCACCTGCCCCGAGAAGGTTATCACGCTCAAGCCGCAGATTGATTTCCGCGCCGGCCGCGCGCCGGCACAAGTGATCAAGGAGGAGGAGCCTGCGCTCTGCATCCGCTGCGGTGCCGCATTCGGCGTCAAGAGTACGATCGATCGGATCGCAGCGAAGCTGGAGGGCCGGCATTGGATGTATCCGGCCGGCGACAAGCGTCTCGACGCAATCAGGATGTGCGCAGATTGCCGCGTGACCGTGATGAGCGAGCAGCAGTTCGATCCGTTCCAGTCCGTTCCGGAACGCGCGCCGCCTCGAACCACCGAGGACTATCTGCGAGGGCGGAACGGCAAGTCTTAGGATGCGAACCTGCTCGATCCGATTGCAGCTCTCATTGCAAGGTCGCCCGAGCCAGGAAGTCCGTTAGCGCACGGCGGTCTTCGGCCGAGCCGATACGCTGCTCCGGCATCTTCGTTCCCGGCGTGTAGGCATTGGGGCCCACTTCAAACATCTTTGCGAGGGTCTCGGGCGTCCAAATAATATCCATCTTCTTGAGAGCCTCGGAAAACCGATAGCCGGGAAGTGAAGCCATCTTCCGACCGAACAATCCGGCAAGCGTCGGCCCCGCGCGTTGTACCCCCTTCGCCGAGAGCGTGTGACAGGCAACGCAGGCGCGAAAGACCTCGGCACCATGGTCTCCCGCATAGGCGGCGAGCGAATCCACTGGCGTCCCGAACTGGTTCGAGCCGACCGGCTCTCCGTTCTGCACATTCCATCGCCGGATCTTCCCCTCCGCGCCTCCGGTCACGAGCGTCGTGGCATCATGGAGGAAGACGAGTGACCAGACCGGGGAACCGGGGACCACGAATGTCCGCAGTACACTCCGGGACTTGCGTTCGACAATGGTGACCGTGCCGTCGATGCCTGCGGCGGCGATCAGTGCCTCATCATCGGAAAGCGCCAAGGCAACGATCGGTTTCGAGCCTGCCGCCATCTCACCGGACAGCTTTCCATCCGTCGTCAGCATACGCAGCTTGCCATCCGATCCGCCGGCGACGATCTCGCCATCGGGCGCGACCGTGACCGCGTTCAACGGCGCGGGCAACGTCACCACTTCGGGCTGACCGTCAGGTAGGCGCCAGATGCGCAACGCAAGATCATAGCCGACGCTTACGAGTGACATGCCGTCTGGCGCGAACGCGACACCGTTCACATTCTGTTGGTGACCTTCAAGCACGCGGGCCGCACCATCCGTCAGTGACCAGAGTCGCACGCTGTGATCCCAGGAGGCCGAGGCGAGCTTTGATCCGTCCGGCGAGACCGCCAGCGCGACGACCGGACCGGAATGCCCTTCCAGGAGGAGGTCGGGCTGCTGCTGGCCTGCGGTCCAGACCGCGATCCGCGCGTCGGCACCGGCGGTTACCATCCGACCGTCCTTCAGGAAGGCGACCGCATCAACGGCATCAGCATGATACCGCAGCACCTCAGTGGCCGTGTCACTCTTCAGCGACCAGTGAATGGCGGCGGTGTCGAAGCTCCCTGACAGCAGACTGTCACCGTCCGGCGAAACCGCGAGTGCCCGGATGGGTCCGCCGTGACCTGCCAGCTGCGCCTGCGACGCTGACGCAACAAAAACAGTCGCCAAGAAGGCGGCCGCAGCCCATGCGCCGGACGCCCGTGCGATCGATCTTTGCCGGCCCTGGTCCATGGTCTCGAGAATGCCCGACAGGATAACCAAGATAAATGTCCGCGGCGATTACGCCTATTGTGTGCGCTGCATCAGGACTCATTCAGACATTCTTCGCTTGAATGCCGGCGGCGCGAGTCCTAGCCTTTTCACGTTACGTCTTTGCTCGTCGCGTCAAGGAAGACGACATGCAGGGGCGATCGAGACCATTGCTGCGGATGATCGCGCGGCTATGCGCCGCTCGCGCGTTCATGACCGCGCCAGATTCGGCCGCGCGAGAAGCTTCGCCTCTCCTGGTCTTCACAACGATTGTGCTCGCGCTGCTGCTTGCAATCCTGGAAGTGGACCTGCACAGCGCCGACCTTGAGTCCTGGGGGTTGATGGGCGATTCGTTTTCGGCTGCCCCGATCTTTAAAGGTCCTTAAGCCGGTCGAACTGGGGCGAACTTTGAATCGATCGTCGGAGGTGCTCGCGACAGGCCACATCGTAAGATACGCGCCGCCTTTGAAGAATGGAGTTTGCAGATGAAGGCTTTCCTGCTCGGCTGCGCAGCAGCCATCGTGATCGCAATTGCAGCAATGGCTATCTTGAACCAAGTGCAGGAACCCGTCGACCAGGCGTTCGCGACAACCGGTGTCCGTCTCTAAGAGGGTCCGCCCTGCGCGCGAAGACCGCGATCAGCTCCCTAAGTCGTACGCGAGCACCCTACCCTTGCGACACAACTCTCCAAGCCGCCCAGGCGGGCCTTGCGGTGATAGCTCAAGTTTCGGCCCCCCAGTGCGAGATGGCATTTACGTAAGTTAACGGCCGACACTGGGGGTCAAATACGGACAGAACCGATGCCGAGGTCTCGCCGGCCGCTTTTATGAGTACACGCCCTCGGTGGTCTGCCTGCCGAGGGCTGCACCTTAAGTAGATTTGATATCGCCAGCTCCAGCGCGAAACCGACATCTTCGCAACCTTCGATGTGTCGCACTACAGGCCACAAGACAAGTCGGACATGGTCAGGATCGTCGACGAGAAAACTCGCGCCGAAGGCTGGGTGCCGCTCTTCGACGATGACGGGGCAGCCCTCTATCCTGAGCTGACGAGCGAACTCGACGCAATCAAACGGGAGCGGATCGGTGGGTTGATGTTGGTCCGTGATTGGGGCCGCCGCCTGCCCTGGCTGACATGGCCAAAGCCCAACAACAGCGTGCTTGTCCGAACGGAAACGGAGACTGATATAAGTAACTGGAATCATTGGAGCGGGTGAAGGGAATCGAACCCTCGTATTCAGCTTGGAAGTCAAAACCATATCTAGCACGCAAAATCACCGAAGTTCACCAAACAGCGTAAAACAAGCACTTTCCTGTATTCCAGACTTCACGCCAGATCCTCCAAAACACCCCCAAATCACTGGCTATTGCGCCCGAGGAGCGCCCTGAAAAACGGAACTTTTGGCGGCGCCAGCCAATAAAAAAAGCGCCGTGTCAACCGGCGCCTCGCACTCTATCAGCCGTTTTAGGTTCTATGCAGCAGGAACCTGTCCGACTACACGCACTGACAATTTCGCATTCCAGTTCTTGTTGAAATCGCGCATCGCCAATTCGACGCTGTCGCCGAAACCAGCAATACCATCTTGCAGGTTTTCACCGTACAAAGCACACCACTGATTGCCATCAACGCTGAGCTTTGGTCGGTATAGAACACTGGGGTCTACGTAATATGCCAATGCATTCTCTACAGCTAAGCGGCATGAATGAACTTGATCCCCTATGCCGGCATCACGAACTGCACTTTCCACAGCACTTCCGATATCCCCGCCACTGATTTTGCTACGAACGGCATCATAAACTGCTTGGTAGGTATCACTCATTTTATTGTCCTTTCGATATTTTCAGTCGACCCCGGCCACGGCCTGCAGCTTCGCCAAATCCCGCTCCGCCCTCGCCCGGTCCTGGTCGTCCTCAGCCTCCTCCACCCGCTCCTTGAAGATCAGGACCAGCTTGTCGTGCAGCGGCATCTTGTTGTTGCTGCCGTCGGGGGTGGAGGATTTTAGGAAGAGGATCATGGGGCAAGGATATGGTCACGACGCCGTCCTCCGGCCGATCTCGGCGACAATTGCTTTTGCCCATTTCAGGCGAGCCTTTGCATATACGCGTTCCTTCCAGTCGCCTCGGGGGAATTCGCCGTATGCGGATCTCTCGCCAAGGTAGTTGCGCACATCTTCGGGACAGAAACGAGGTAGGTCTAGCTCGTCGTGTGGAGCACTGACCGCCAACTCCAGAAGTTCGCGGTCGTTCATGACGTGCTCCGACCGATCTCGGCGGCGGCGCGCAGCACGGCATGCTCCTCATCACCGCAGTCGCCGCCCCACCACTCCTGGATCAAGTCGCCATTAATCTGGCGCTTGTAGATGGTACATTCCTTGAAGCAAATCGACATGCCGAGATCGCGTATCAGCCGGTAGCGGTCGCCGTCGTCAGTAAGTGGATCCCACGGCTGGTTGGCGTCACGCCCGCCGAGATAATTGTAGCGCAGATTCAGACCGATGGCCTTCGCTGCCAGCTCCAGCAGTTCGCGGTCGGTGGTCATCATGCACCTCCTTGCAGGAAGTTATGCAGGCGGTCAGCCAGATTACGCTTCGGCTCGCTCATGCCGGCCATGCCTAGGCTTTGCAGATAGATAGTGCAGGCCTCGTTGTGTTCGTCGACCTCACTCAGCAGCGACCGGGCAGCCTTCAGCCGGCGTACCAGCTCCAGCACCACGGCCGGCGAAGCGGCGGCGATGAGGCGGGCGTTAGCTTCGGCACGCGACTCCGTTGTTTCCCCACAGGAGCCTAGCCGCTCAGCCCAAGTCAGCGGGATGCCATCAATAGGGTTCAGAACGTTGCCTGGCCAAAGCACGTAATCTTTTCCCGCCATCAATGTGTCGCCGTTCCACTCCCACTGCCCCGGCGTCGCCGCCAGCGCCGCAGCCTCCAGCGCATCAATATCGATATCCATACACCTCCCTTGTGAGTGTTAAGTTGTTCGGTTGATTTCAGGTTGTATTGTAACTCAGATTTGAGCAATTCGTGTCGCGCTGACGCGACAAAAGCGATTGAGGGACAGGAATGCCGGTTTACGATCTGTATTCAAAACGGCGTGCTCGCGAATTGGGGCAAGCCACTGACGTTTTCACCTACGATGAAATTCCTGAAGGCCTTCGAACCCAAATCATCCACATCTGGGGAGACGCTATTGGTATCCCCTTTGTCACCCCTGGACCCGATGGCACGGGCCAGAAAATCCGATCAATTTACCAGCAGATCGTGAAAATTCTCCGGCGTGAATACCGGGTTTTCAATTTGCTGCAAACGAAACGCGATCCCAACGATGAGCAGTACGCTTTCGACGAACTGAAACAATGGTTCCTCAGCGAAAGCAACACTGATCGAGTTTTGGACGCAGTTGAAATTACTGCCAGAACAATCGAGCGGATTTGTTCGCGCAACGATTATATACCCCGTCGGCGGAACAGCGCTGAGATCTGTAAGGACGCAATTACAGAGTTGAACATTCGCTTCAAAGAGAGCGGCGTCGGCTACCAATACGCGGATGGAAGCATTATCCGCATCGATTCCCAACTGATTCACACTGAAGCGGTTATTCCCGCTCTGACTGTAT
Organism: Bradyrhizobium sp. Mp27; assembly: GCF_029953005.1. Lineage (NCBI taxonomy): Bacteria > Pseudomonadati > Pseudomonadota > Alphaproteobacteria > Hyphomicrobiales > Nitrobacteraceae > Bradyrhizobium > Bradyrhizobium sp. Mp27. The sequence goes on from NZ_JASAUS010000023.1 coordinate 53,479, forward strand.
TGCGAGATCCGGCCTTCAAGAACGCCCAAGAAGAATTCTTGGGCGCGTACGAGCACTTCCGGCACGGCAATAAAGAAGAGGCACTTGTCGACTGCTGCAAATGCTTCGAGAGCACGATGAAAGTGATCTGCACCAAACGAAACTGGCCCTACGATCCAAACAGGGCAACAGTTTCAGAGCTGGTTAGAATCCTTTTCGACAACGGTCTAATCCCTCCGTATTGGCAGACGCACATTGGAGGACTCAGGAGCATATTGGAGTCAGCAATTTCAACGCCGCGCAATAGACAAGGCGGTCATGGCGCAGGAGCAGCACCCGCCCCCGTCATTCCTGATGAGCTCATTTCCTACGTCTTACACATGACTGCTTCGACAGTTCTGTTTCTGGCTGAGTCTGAAAAGTCTCTTCCTTAGTTGAAGCAGTGATGCCGATGCGCGCGCTCATCATCGAATCAAAAACAGCCGCCTAATCTGTTGATGTAAGCACACGAACATCATCGCACTTCACGCAAACACTTTGAAAACAGGTCGATTCGGAATTCTGTAAACAAAACTGCGCGCAAGTTGTTGTTCGTGCAGTCGATTTAGAGTGCGCCCGAGGAGCGCCCTAAGAATGTCGTGGACAGTCTGATTTTGGACTCTTGACGACGATTCCACCCCGTGCAACTCATTGAATCGTAAGTGATTTTCGGGATGGGGAAATTGGAGCGGGTGAGCGGAATCGAACCGCCGTTCTCAGCTTGGAAGGCTGCTGCTCTACCATTGAGCTACACCCGCATTACTGGCTCCCTAACACGACCGGGCGGCAGTCTCAACTGCTCCGGACCGGTCTTTCCCGTGTTGCGGACAGGCCAGTTCCCGCCCCCGGGGCGCCTCTTAACGGCGGCGGGATTTCGTCCTATATTCAGAGTCCCGAAACCAAACGAAAGGAGGTGATCCAGTGTCTTATCTCAAGCGCTGTCACCTCGCTGGGATCGCCCGCTAGGCTTTGACGAAAGGCCCGGCATCGGGGCGCTCTCAGCCCTGGACCAGCGAGCAAGAAATCGGGCGCGACGGGGTCTCCCCGCCGCGCCTTTTTCGTGGGTGGCGCCCGCATGGATGAGCTCCGCTCAGGCCGGCGGCTCGCTTGCAAGCACCTCGCGGATCTTCTGCGACAGCTCCGATTTCCGGTACGGCTTCCTGAGCAGCGCCAGGCCGGGATCGAGATGTCCCTCGTGGACGATGGTGTCGTCGGTGTAGCCGGAGGTGTAGAGCACGCTCGCCCCCGGCCGACGGAGCCGGACGGCTTCGGCCAATTCCCGACCGTTCATGCCGCCGGGCATGATGATGTCCGTGAACAGGAGATCGAACTTGACGCCCTGGTCGACCAGCGCAAGCGCGGCTGCGCCGTCGCTGGCGGCGAGCGTGCGATAGCCGAGGGTGCCGAGCTGGGCGATGACATAGCCCTGCACCAGCGGATCGTCCTCGACGACGAGGATCGTCTCGTGCCCGCGTGCCGATGCGGGCGGCTGAACCGGCGCCGTCCTGGCCGGCGCCTCGCCCTCCGACCGCGGCAGGAACAGCCGCATCACCGTGCCGCGCCCCTCCTCGCTCTCGATGACGACGGTGCCGCCGGTCTGGCGGGCAAAGCCGTAGACCATGCTCAGCCCAAGCCCGGTGCCGCGGCCGACGCCCTTGGTGGTGAAGAACGGCTCGAACACCCGCTCGCGGATGTCGGCCGGGATGCCGTGACCGGTGTCGGCCACCGCGATCATCACGAAGGCGCCGTGCATGATGTCGCCGTCGCTGGCACCGCTGGTGCCGTCGAGCTCGCGGTTCGCGGTCTCCAGCGTGAGCCGGCCGCCGCCCGGCATCGCGTCACGCGCATTGACGGCGAGATTGACGATCGCGGACGAGAGCTGCGACGGATCTGCCATCGCGGACCAGGCGTCGTCCGCGAGCCGGGTCACGATCTCGATATGCTCGCCGAGGATCGGCTTGAGCAGCTTCGCGGTTTCGACCACGAGTGCGTTGACGTCGATGTCGCGGGGCTCGAGCGGCTGGCGGCGCGCGAAGGTCAGCAGCTGCGAGGTGATCTCGGCGCCGCGCGCCGCCGCATCGTCGATCAGCTGTGCGATCGCGGCGAACTCGGGCTTGTCCGCAAGCCCCTCCTGGATGATCTCGATGGTGCCGGTGATGACCGTGAGCACGTTGTTGAAGTCGTGAGCAACGCCGCCGGTGAGCTGACCGATCGCGTCCATCTTCTGGGATTGGCGCAGCCGTTCCTCGGCCTCGTGCTGCGCCGTGAGGTCGGTGGCCGACCCGCGATAGCCCATGAAGCGTCCATCCGCGGCGAAGATCGGCTGGCCGTTGACGTTGAAATGATGCATGCGGCCGGCAACGTCGCGCCCACGATATTCGAACTTCCGGAACGGCTCGTGGCGGTCCAGCGTCGCCACGTGCGCGCGCCATTTCTCAGGCTCGGCGTCGCGGTCGGAGGCGGCATCGACGCGGTGCTTGCCGACCAGCGCCTTGTTGTCCATGCCGAAGGCGCCGGCCCGGTCTGATACGTAGGTGAACCGATGATCCGGTCCGGTCTCCCAGAACCAGTCGGACGCGGTCTCGGCATAGTCGCGGAAGCGCTCTTCACTGGCACGCGCGTCCTCTTCGGCGCGCCGGCGGATATTCAGGTCGCGCTCGAGACTTGCGAGGCGCGCCCGAGCTTCGCGCACATCCCGTTGAAGGCGTCGATCACCTTGTCCAGCTCATCGGGATCGCGGGGCGGCCGGCGCTCGAGGTGCAAAGGCGGCGGCGGCCGCGACAGGCTGTATTGGCCGACGAACTCGGCGATGGCGGCCAGATGCCTCGTCACCAGCAGATGGAACATGTAGATGATGAACAGCGAGACGACAAAGGTCTTCGCGGCCTGGCTTGCCAGGATGATGAGGGCCCGGTTCAGCAATTGCTGATAGACCTCGGCCAGCGTCGCCTCGACATGGAGCACGCCGATCGGGCGTGACGTCCCCTGGACGCTGTAGTTCAGCGGATAGTCGCGTGTCACGGCTGAGCGGGTGCTCGGCTCGCCGACCGCGACACGGATCGGATTGGGACGATCGGCGATCTCGCGCACCTCGGCGGCGCGGATGTCGGGCAGCCGCAGGATGCCGTCGAGCTGGAGCTTGAGCTGGTTCTGGTCGAGATTCCACAGGCTCTCGCCGAGGCTGCCGGTCGTGCTGCGCCCGATCTCGTCGAGCCGCGTCTCGATGACGCCGAACTCGCGGTCGTAGTCGAGATAGAGCTGAAGCGCGGTCAGCATCAGCGTGACGATCGAGGAGAACAGCAGCACAGCGGCCAGCAGGCGCGGCCCGACGCCGCTGCGCGACCAGTTGAAGATCCGCGACAGCAGCGCTCCGATCATCCCTGGGGCAAATGCAGCGCCGATCCCGCTCAAATCCTGCTTCGCGGCGGCCGGGGGACCGGCGCGACTGCTGCGCTTGGAGTCCTCGTCGCCTGCGTTGCCCATGCACCACGTCCCCGGAATGGCGGCACCCTGCTCCGGACGGCGGGTCGCAGCCGCGAGCAATTCGACAATTGAAATTCTCTCATCACGCGACCTGCGTGGCGATCCTGCCGGCCCATGGGCGGCTTGGCGGGGTCTCATCTTGCGCCCAGCAGCAGGATTCTCGTGCAAACTATCACTTCGCGTACTGGAATGACATTGGTTAAAGTCCGCAGTCGCCTGCAAGACGGGCGAGCGGTGCGGCCGCCACACGGGTGCCCCCCGGTGGATCGCGGCCATCCGAATCCAATGGTAGCCATGCAGGGCAAAGGAGACGCGTCATGTGGCGGATCATCGTCGCCTGCCTGTCATTGCTCGCCGCCGGTCCGTCGCACGCGCAGGAGCTGATCCGGCTGGCGCGGATCGCCGACATCCCCGATCAATATGTCGGCGGCGAGATGCTGCGGGCCGTCTATGCCAAGCTGAATATCAAGCTGGAGTTCGAGGACGTCCCCGGCAAGCGCGCGCTGGCGCTGTCGAGCGCCGGCGAGGTCGATGGCGAGATCCAGCGGATCGGAACGCTCTCCAGCGACTACCCGACGCTGATTCAGGTGACGCCGGCGATCAACTACATCGAGCCGGCGGTCTTCGCGACGAAACTCCGTTTCGACGTCGCCGGCTGGAATTCGATCAGGGAGTACAGCATCGGAATCGTCCGCGGCGTCGGCTCCTCAGAGGCCGGGACACGCGGCATGGCCCGCGTCACCGCGACCACCAGCCTCGAGAACATGATCAGGATGCTCGACGCCGGCCGTTTCGAGGTGATGGTCACCGACCTCTTCAGTGGGCTCGTCGCCGTGGGAAACTCAACCGGCAGGCCAGGATTGTCCCGCTCTCGCCACCGCTGGAGCGCATCCACATCTACCATTATTTGCACGAACGCCATCGCGATCTGGTGCCGAAGGTCGGCAAGGTGATCGCGCAGATGGAAGCGAGCGGCGAGCTGGCCACGCTGCGCGAGGCGCTGGTCAGACAGGTCCTGAGCGCGCCGTGACGGCATCGGGTCGGCTCGCGCGAAGCCGCTCACGCAGGGCAACGGCGGCAATCAGCACGCCGACGCACCAGGCCATCACCGCCCGATGAGGCTCGTCGCCGAGCAGCACGGTGATGATGCTCGTCAGCAGGCACGTCGCGATTGCCTTTCGCGTCCGGCTCATCAGCGCAAGCAGGAACGGCATCGCCGCGATCGATATTTGCGGGACGTCCATGTCGAGAGACGGTGTCGCCAAGGGCTTCAGAAGCCACACACATTGAGCGCGCGCGGGCGTTTTCCGCGGCGGCTTTCGACGATCCGCTCGCCGCCATTCTCGGCCGAGCTGCCGTAATAGCGGTGGTGGCCGGACTGGTCGTGCAAATCCGCGGCTTCCGACTTTCCCGCCCGACGCGCGTCGCAGATGATCTTTATGGTCGACATGGCCGCCTCCGAAGTGTTCTTGGTGGCCATCAGTCGCCTCGGCTTTGGGCAGCGTTCACCTCCGAGGGCGGCAATCGGGTTTCAGGACGGTTTCGTCGCAACTTGCGCGACGCAATATGTTAGTCTCCGGGATTGTCGGTATCGGCGGCGCTCATACACCCTTCCGACTGCGAACTTGAAAAACAAATGAGGTGACGATGCTTTACGCCATCCTGGCCTACCACGTGGAAGACGAGATTTTGTCCTGGACGCCGGAGCAGGACGCCGCGGTCGTGGCCAAAGTGATCGAGGTTCAGGCGCCCTTGAGGGCAAGCGGACACCTTGGGCCGGCCGCCCGTCTGGATGACACCCGAAAGGCGCACACCTTGCGCGGCCCCGGCGCGGGCATGGTGCTGGACGGCCCGTTTGCCGAGACCAAGGAGCAGCTTCTCGGCTTCCATCTCGTCGACTACGATACCGATGAGGAAGCGATCGCGGCGGCGCGGAAGCTGCGCGAGGTCAACCCATCGGCGGTCTACGAAATCCGCCCGGTCAAGCTTTACGTGCCGGCCGACGGGTTCGGCGCGACAAAAGGGTGAGCCGCCGCCTCACGCGCCTGGCCCGGTCGGCGCGGCATAGAAGCGCTGGATCAGCAGCCCGCCAAAGGCGATGAACCACACGAAGGGCGCGACGTGCGGCGCGAAGGCCGCAACGATCGTGCCCGGAATGAACACCAGCAGCGGAAACATCGAGGCCATGATCTCGTGGCGCCAGCCGCCCAAAATCGTCCACCACAGCCAGGCATTGAGGCCGGCGATCGCGGTCAGATGCAGGCCGTAGAGCACGGCCGTTTGTCACCGGCAGCAGCACGATCGACAGCAGGAAGAACAGGTTGAGGATCACCATGCCGCGGCTGCCCACGGGCTGGCGCGCGAGCCGGCGGTGGTGGCTGATCCAGAACACGCCGGCGATGATGAAGCTGAGCGCGAGACCGGCGAGCTTGCCGGAATAGATATGGGCGAGATCGCTCCAGCTCGGCGCACTGGTGAACACCGCGGCCTTGGGCAGGTCGTAGGCGAGTAGCGTCATAGCGACACCAAAGATGGTGTTGCTGAGCGACTCCAGCCGCCGCATCTCGAACTGGTTGGGCTTGAGCTCAGTCATGCCGGTTGCGCGGTTCTCGGGCTGGAACTTCGGGCCGTCTTGTCCCTAGGTCTTAACATTGGTTCCGTCCAGCCGCATTGCGATTCGCGCCGGGATCGCCGACTCTCCCCCTTTCACCGGGGCGATTCGTGGCGACATATCTGGATACGCTCAATGCGGAGCAGCGCCGCGCCGTGGAGCATGGCGTCGCTGACGGCGCGACCGTGGGCGCTCCCCTGCTCGTCATTGCCGGGGCGGGCTCCGGCAAGACCAATACGCTCGCCCATCGCGTCGCGCACCTGATCGTCGCAGGCGCGGACCCACGACGCATCCTCCTGATGACGTTCTCCCGCCGCGCCGCGGCCGAGATGGCCGGCCGGGTTGAGCGCATCGCACGAAAGGTGCTGGGCGAGAACAATGCCGCGATCATGCGCGACGCCCTCACCTGGGCCGGCACGTTCCACGGCATCGGCGCGCGCCTCCTGCGCGAATATGCCGAGCGGATCGGCGTCGATCCAGCCTTCACCATCCACGACCGCGAGGATTCCGCCGACCTGATGAATCTGGTCCGGCACGAGCGCGGCCTGTCGAAGACCGAGAGCCGCTTTCCCGCCAAAGGCACCTGCCTGTCGATCTACTCGCGTTGCGTCAATGCCGAGATGGAGATCGAAAAAGTGCTCGGCCAGCACTATCCCTGGTGCGCGGGCTGGGCCGCCGAACTGAAGGGCCTGTTCGCGGCCTATGTCGAGGCCAAGCAGACCCAGCACGTGCTGGATTACGACGACCTGCTGCTCTACTGGTCGCAGATGATGAGCGATGCGCTGATCGCCGAAGAGATCGGCGGCCGCTTCGATCACGTGCTGGTCGACGAATATCAGGACACCAACCGCCTGCAATCCTCGATCCTGCTGGCGCTGAAGCCGGATGGACGCGGGCTGACCGTGGTCGGCGACGACGCGCAGTCGATCTATTCGTTCCGCGCCGCCACTGTTCGCAACATCCTGGATTTTCCGCAAAGCTTCTCCCCCCGTGCCGAGATGATCACGCTCGACCGCAACTACCGCTCGACGCAACCCGTGCTGGCGGCGGCCAACGGCGTCATCGGGCTTGCGCGCGAACGCTTCACCAAGAACCTGTGGACCGACCGCACCTCGTCGCAGAAGCCGCAGCTCGTCACCGTCCACGACGAGGCCGACCAGGCCCGCTACATCGTCGAGGAGGTGCTGGCCAACCGCGAGCAAGGCGCGCTGCTCAAGCATCAGGCGGTGCTGTTCCGCACGTCCTCGCATTCCGGTCCGCTGGAGATCGAGCTGACCCGCCGCAACATCCCCTTCGTCAAGTTCGGCGGACTGAAATTTCTCGATGCCGCGCACGTCAAGGACGTGCTGGCGCTGCTGCGCTTTGCCGAAAATCCGCGCGACCGCGTCGCCGGTTTCCGCATCCTGCACCTGTTGCCCGGCGTCGGCCCCGCCACCGCGCAGCGCGTGCTCGACCAGATGGCGGAGAGCACCGATCCGCTTGCCGCGCTCGGCCAGCTTGCGGTGCCGCCACGCAGCGGCGCTGACTGGACCGACTTCGTCCGCACGGTCGGAAATCTGCGTTACTCGGAATGGCCCGCCGATCTCGAGCGCGTGCGGCTCTGGTATGAGCCACATCTCGATCGCATCCACGAGGATTCCGAGACGCGCCGCGCCGATCTCATGCAGCTCGAGCAGATCGCGAGCGGCTATGCCTCGCGCGAAAAATTCCTGACCGAGCTCACGCTCGATCCGCCGGATGCGACCAGCGACAAATCAGGTCCTCCGCTCCGCGACGAGGACTATCTGATCCTCTCCACCATCCATTCGGCCAAGGGCCAGGAATGGAAGTCGGTGTTCGTGCTCAACGTCGTCGACGGCTGCATGCCGTCGGATCTCGGCGCCGGCACCTCGGCCGAGCTCGAGGAGGAACGCCGCCTGCTCTATGTCGCGATGACGCGCGCCAAGGACGATCTGCACCTCGTCGTGCCGCAGCGCTTCTTCACCCACGGCCAGCAAGCCAAGGGCGACCGCCACGTCTACGCCTCGCGCACCCGCTTCATCCCGGAATCCCTCGTCTATCTGTTCGAGCGCACCGCCTGGCCGAAGGCGGCTTCGGCTGCGGCCCGCGCGGCGGCGCAGGGCCCGAAGATCGATATCGGGGCGCGGATGCGGGGGATGTGGCGGTAGGCGGGTCCGAATCCCAGCACATCGATCCCTCGGATTGGCGCGGATCCTGCTTTCGCTGGTTGGTTTGGTGAGCTAGATCATCTGGAAAGAGGTGGCTTTTGCCAGAGGATCGCTTGTCACTGCGGCTTCCGTCGCTCAATGCCCTGAGAGCCTTCGAGGCTGTCGGCCGCACCGGCAGCATCAAGGCGGCAAGCGATGAATTGTCGGTGAGTCCGACCGTCGTCTCCCGACACATCCGCAAGCTCCAGCTCGACCTCAATGTCGCGCTGGTTGCGGCGCACGGACGCGGCTTGCTGCTGACGGCCGCGGGCGAAGCATTCCACGCCCGGGTCACCCGCGCCTTCGACATCCTGCGCCAGGCCAACGAAGATGTTCGTCCGGCCAGCCGCCGAACCCTGACGATCTGGTGCATTCCCGGCATCATCAATCAGCGCCTGCTCGCCCGTTTGCCCGCGCTCATGGCTAGCCTGCCGAGCTACGACATCGCCCTGTATCCAACGCTGTCGCGTGCGGACTTCACGCGCGGCGAGGCTGATGCCGAGATCGTTCACATGAACATGATGATCAGCCGCCCGAAGGTCAGGACCGAGCTGATCGCGGCGCCGAAGATTCATGCCGTCGCAAGCCCCGCGTTCAGGGCGCGCCATCCCGTCGTCACTCAGGCTTCCGATTTCCTGAACCTGCCGCTGATCCACGAAGCCTCGACGCTCTATTGGGAGCAATGGTTCGAAAATGCGGGGGTCACCGACCTGCCGATGTTGCGAGGACCGCACCTCTGGCATGCCCATTTGACGATCGAGGCCGCAAGACAGGGACAAGGCGTCGCACTCGCAAACGCGCTACTCGTCGAGGAGGACCTCGCCGCAGGCAGACTGGTCGATCTTAGCCCTCACCCCGTCAGTCTCGGCGGTTACTACTTCGTCGCTGTTGCCAGACGTTGGGGCGACCCCGAACTGGTGGTGCTGCGCCGCTGGTTGAAGGAAGCATTCCAGGGGGGCATCGCCAGGACAATCGATGCGACGGCTCGTTCTGAATAGGCCGCCTGTCCAGCGACAACGCCGACGCTCATCGTCGGCACACCGAACGCACTGATTGCAACCGTCGGCCACCGGCGGGTCAATCGTTCAAAAAACACACCATACAGATGCAAATTAGATGATTGTTGCGATTTTGGCTCTCGGCCAATCTGCAGGGATACACGGATCTCCGCACGTTCTGCCGCCGTAGCCAGAAGACGAGAATGACCATCAACAATTTCATAAGTGTGTCAGCTTCCGCAGGAGTTGATCACGATTTGAAGATCGAGAGGCTCGTCAAGTTCTACGGAGACTTCGCGGCGCTGAACGATGTGTCCCTCACGGTCAAGCGCGGAGAATTTCTGACGCTGCTGGGGCCCTCGGGCTCAGGCAAGACCACGCTGCTGATGTCCATCGCCGGCTTCGTCCAGCCCGATCGCGGCGACATCCTGCTGGGCGGACAGAGCATCCTGCGACTCCCTCCCGAGCAGCGGAATTTCGGTATGGTGTTCCAGGGCTACGCCCTGTTTCCGCACATGACCGTGTACGACAACGTCGCGTTCCCGCTGAAGGTGCGCAAACGGCCTGCCGCCGAGATCAAGAGCAAGGTCGATGCCGCCATCGATCTGGTGCAGCTGAGCTCGCAAGCCGGCCGCTATCCGCGCCAGCTCTCCGGCGGCCAGCAGCAACGCGTCGCGCTTGCCCGCGCGATGGTCTTCACGCCTCACCTGCTCCTGCTGGACGAGCCGCTGAGCGCACTCGACAAGAAGTTGCGCGCAGAGCTGCAGGACGAGCTGAAGCGATTGCACAAGCGGATCGGCCTGACCTTCATCTACGTCACCCATGACCAGGACGAAGCCCTGTCGATGTCCGACCGGATCGTGGTGATGCGAGACGGCAAGATGGTCCAGCAGGGATCGCCGACCGAGCTGTACGAGCGGCCCGCGACAAGCTTCGTCGCCAACTTTCTCGGCAAGAGCAATTTCCTCAAGGGCAGCGCGGACAGTCACGTGGCCGGCGGCTTCGTGCTGACCCATCAGGGCGTGCGGATCATCCAGGCGAGCGACGACTGCAATCGCCCGGCGATCGGCCAGCCCGTCGTGATCGCCCTGAGGCCGGAGAAGATCACCCTCGCCGGCAAAACCGGTCAACCCGACAATACGCTCAAAGGCGTCGTCTCCGAGTGGAGCTATCTGGGCTCGCAATTCCGGCTCGTGGTCGCCACGCCGGAATTCGGCGACGTCGTCGTGATGATGCCGACCTGGCGACATGGCGAGCCGCCGGTCGCCGGCGACGCCGTAACGATCGGTTGGGACCACAGCGCCGGGACGCTGGTCACCGATGCCTGAACTGCAGTGCCGCAACAGTCGAAACGAACGAATGGGGCTTCCGTCATGAACGAACGCAATTCAATTTTCACCCCGACCCGGCGCGCCCTCCTCAAGGGAGGCGCCGGCCTTCTCGCCGCTCCCGCAGTGCTCGCCGCCGGCGCTGCCCGCGCAGAGGCGCGCAAGGAGGTCGTCGTGGTCAATTACGGCGGCGCCGCCATGAAGGCTTTCGACGAAGCCTATGTGCAGCCCTTCGCCGCGCAGGGCGGCCGCATGGTGCTGGACGGCAGCGGCCCCCTCAACGGCAAGATCCTGACAATGGTCCAGTCGCGCAACGTCACCTGGGACATCTGCGATTGCGGCGTCACGACGCTGGCCGAGCTCGGGCCGCGCAACGCCCTGGAGAAGATCGACTACAGCATCGTCGACAAGAGCAAGGTCGCCACGGAGTTCGCCTACGAGAACGGCGTCGTGAACTACATGTTCTCCTCCGTGCTCGCCTGGGACACGGCCAAGGTCAAGGAGACGCCGACCCTCGCAGACTTCTTCGACCTGAAGAAATATCCCGGCCGCCGCATGGTCCGCAAGGATTCCCAGGCCATGCTCGAGCTGTGCCTGATCGCCGACGGTGTCCCGCTCGACCAGCTCTATCCGCTCGACGTCAAGCGCGCCTTCGCCAAGCTCGGAACCATCAAGAAGGATGTGCTCTACTGGAACAGCGGCGCCGAAAGCCAGAGCCTGATGCGGGACGGCGAATGCGTCATGGGCCTGTTGTGGCACACCCGCGCCAACGTCCTCAGAGCCGAGACCAATAACCGCATCGCCTACACCTTCAAGGACGGTCTTCTGCAGCCCGGCTTGTGGGTCGTGCCGAAGAACAATCCGGCCGGCGCCGAGGCCTTCCGCGCCATCGCCTCCATGCAGCAGCCGGAGGGGCAGGTGAAACTTCTGACTGCGATGGGCAACGGTCCCTCCAACCCGGCGGCCCAGTCCATGGTGCCGGAAGCGCTGCGCGCGACCAATCCGGCCGATCCCGCAAACGCAGCGGTTCAGGCCAGGATCAACGCGGCCTGGTACATCGAAAACCATTCCAAGACCTTCCAGGCCTATCTGGATTTCATCTCCTCCTGACGTCCGTTACCGGCGGCGTGGCGCTCCTCGGCGCCGCGCCGCCAAAACCTCGCCAAAACCGCGCAAAGCCCCGAGCGCCCGGGTCCGATATCGATGAGCTCTCCTGCAGATCAGCTGACGCCCTCGCCGTCCCGTCCGGGCTTCGGCGTAACCGCGCGCTACTGGCTGCTGATCCTGCCGGCCCTGGCGCTGATGATCGTTTGTTATGTCTACCCGATCTCGAAGGTGCTCTGGTTGAGCGTCACCGAGCCGCAGCCGGGCCTCGACAACTACGCCATGCTTGCGACCAGCGCGTCGATCCAGCGCATGCTGGCGACGACGGCGCGCATCAGCGTCATCAGCACGCTGATCACGCTCGTGCTCGGCTACATCGTATCCTACGCGCTGGTCCATGCAAGCGAGCGGGTCCGCCGCTGGATGTTCCTCGGCGTTCTCGTGCCGCTGTGGATCTCTGTCCTGGTGCGCGCCTTCGCCTGGTTTGTGCTGCTGCGGCGCGAGGGTCTCATCAACAATATCCTGATCTCAAGCGGACTGGTTGACGCTCCGCTCAGCCTGATCTGGAACGAGACCGGTGTGCTGATCGGCATGGTCCACTACATGCTGCCCTTCGGCATCCTCCCGATCCACGCCAACATGCGCGACATCGATCAACGATGCGTTGCCGCAGCCCGGGGCCTTGGTGCCAGCCGCGCCGTCGCGTTCCGCCAGGTGTTCCTGCCATTGTCGATGCCCGGAGTAGTCGGCGCCAGTATCCTCGTGTTCATCTTCTCCCTCGGCTTCTTCGTGACCCCGGCCATTCTCGGCGGCGGCAAGACTCTGATGATCGCCGAATATATCAAGGTCCAGATTCTCGAGATCGTCCGCTGGGGCGTCGGCAGCATGCTGGCCGGCACCCTGCTCATCATCATCGGCGGGCTGCTTGTCGCGCTCGCCCGCGTCGTCGATCTGCGCAAGCTGTTCGGGTCCATATGAGCACCAGCAGCACCGCATTCGAAGGCTCCTCGCCCATAACGCGCTCGATTGCATGGGCGATTATCTGCTTTCTCGTCCTGCCTATCACCATCGTCTTCGCGGTGTCGCTGACCGATCGCCCCTATCTGTCGCTGCCACGCGACGGCGTCTCGCTGCAATATTATCACAACCTGCTGACCAGCCAGGCCTGGCTGACGAGCATCCTGCACAGCCTCGTCATCGCGATCTGCTCGACGGTCATCGCGACGGTCGCCGGAACGCTCTGCGCTATCGGATGCTGGCGTCTCGGCAACCGTGCCAGCAATATCGTCCGCCTCGTCATGCTGATGCCGATCATGGTGCCGACCATCGTCTACGCACTCGGCATCTATCAGGTCTGGGTGGACCTCAGGCTGATCGATACCTACACCGGCGTGATCATCGCCCATGCGGTGACCGGCATGCCCTATGTGATCATCACCGTCTCGACGGCGCTCGCCGGCTTCGACCCCAGGCTCGAACAGGCGGCCCTCAACCTCGGCGCCAGCATTGGCCAGACGCTGCGCATGGTCATCATTCCGAACATTCTGCCGGGCATCATCTCCGGCGTGATCTTCGCCTTCATCCACAGTTGGGATGAGCTGGTGATCGTGCTGTTCATTGCCGGCCGCGGGGTTTTCACGCTTCCGCGGCGGATGTGGGACGGCATCAACGAACAACTCGATCCCACCATGGCCGCAGTCGCCGCCGTGCTCATCCTGATCACGGTCAGTCTTCTCTTCATCGATATCGCAGTCCGGGCGTACCGCTCGCGTTGAGCCCGCATGCGCCACACCAACCACTTCCCGCAGGAGACCCTCATGTCGATCATTTCCGAGCCCGAATTTCGCTACAACATGCTGATCAAAGCGTTTCCGTCGCGCGCCGAACCGGCCTTCGAGACGGAATCGGAGCAGGTCGGCGTTTGGGGGCGCCGCTGGGGCTGCAACAACGACGTCGGCCAGATCCGGATGGTGCTCATGCATCGCCCCGGCGCCGAGTTGAATATCGTTGACGCGAACAAGCGCCTGCCCGAGATCGGCGCCTTCGGCGACCCCGAGCAAGGCTGGTACTGGCGCGGTGACGTGATCCCGGATCTGGCCGCACAGCAGAGCCAGCATGACGCGCTCGCTCAGGCGTTACGCGAGGAAGGCGCGGAGGTCGTCTATGTCGATCAATGCGCGCCGGGCAAGATGAAGACCGTCTACACGCGCGACAGCGTGATTGCCGTCGACGGCGGCGCCATCGTCACCCGCCTCGGCCCCCCGATCAGGCGCGGGGAAGAGCTGCCGGTCAGCCGTACCCTGTCCAAGCTCGGGATGCCGATCCTCAGGACGATCTCCGGCACGGGACTCATGGAAGGTGGCAGCTTCGCCTTCATCACGCCCAAGGTCGCGGTCGTGGGGCTATCGAGCCGCGTCGACGAGGAAGGCGCGCGCCAGCTCGAGGAAGTGTTGCGCACGCAGGGCGTGGAGCTGCTGCGCGTCCAGCTGACTGGCTATCGGCTGCACATCGACGGCATGTTCGTGATGATCGACCGCGATACCGCCTTCGTGAACCCGACGTTGCTGCCGTTCTGGTTCCTTGACAAATTGAAAGAACTCGGGATTCGCCAGATCGAGGTCTGTCCCGATGACCAGAACTGGGTGATCAATTGTCTCGCCGTACGCCCGGGCCATGTCATCGTGCCCGAAGGCATTTCGCCGCGGACCATGGAGAAATTCGCCAAGGCCGGCATCACCACGCGCGTTGTGGCTTACGACAAGGTCGCGCTCGGCGGCGGCGGCATCCACTGCTCGACCTCGCCGCTGATCCGCGATCCGCTCTGACTGTCATGAGCACGAGGCGGCAACGACATCTGCCGCCTCGTGACCGCGCAGAGAGCAAGGGTCTACCAAACGGAAACCGAGCATTTCCGAAACCCGCCTTGTGACCCGGCGGCCATCCACTAGATGTCGTCGATCCTCCCCACAGAGACCTGATCGATGACCGCACCGCTCGAATTCGGACTGGACACCTTTGGCGACGTCACCAGGGACGCCACCGGCGCCATGCTTGCGCATGCGCAGGTGATCCGCAACGTCGTCGACGAAGCCGTGCTGGCCGACGAGCTCGGCCTCGACTTCATCGGCCTCGGCGAGCACCACCGATCTGATTTTGCGATCTCCTCGCCCGAGACCGTGCTCGCCGCGATCGCGTCGCGCACCAGGCGCATCCATCTCGGCTCGGCCGTGACGGTGCTGAGCTCGGACGACCCCATTCGCGTGTTCCAGCGCTTTGCCACGCTCGATGCGCTCTCCAACGGTCGCGCCGAGGTTATCCTCGGCCGCGGCTCCTTCACCGAATCCTTTCCGCTGTTCGGCTTCGACCTGCGCGCTTACGAGGCGCTGTTCGAGGAGAAGCTCGACCTGTTCGCGGCACTCTTGTCGCAGCAGCCGGTGACCTGGGAAGGCAAGCTGCGTCCGCCGCTGAAAGAGCAGCTGGTCTATCCGCCGGTCGAGAACGGCCGGCTTAAGACCTGGATCGGCGTCGGCGGCAGCCCGCAATCGGTGGTGCGCGCCGCGCATTACGACCTGCCCCTGATGCTCGCGATCATCGGCGGCGATCCCGCGCGCTTTGCGCCTTACGTCGATCTCTATCACCGCGCCTTCAAGGAGTTCGGCCGCCCGGCGCAGCCGATCGGCGTACACTCGCCCGGTTACGTCGCCGAGACGGACGAACAGGCGCGCGAAGAGCTGTGGCCCGACTACAAAGCGATGCGCGACCGGATCGGCAAGGAGCGCGGCTGGCCGCCGATGGGCCGCGACGAGTTCGTCAATGAGGCCGAGCACGGCTCGCTCTATGTCGGCTCGCCGGAAACCGTCGCGCGCAAGATCGCCAAGACCGCAAAGGCGCTTGGCATCTCGCGCTTCCAGCTGAAATATTCGGCCGGGCCTTTGCCGCACGAGAAGCTGATGAGGAGCATCGAGCTTTACGGGCGGAAAGTGGTGCCGATGGTCAGGGAGATGATGGGGTGACTTACGCTCTGGACCAGTCCGCCTACGCCCTCCGGGCTACGGCGTGACAGCCTTCGCTAGCTTCGCGTGACGGTGATTTGGTCTGGCTTGCCCAGCCGTAGCTCGCGAAGCGAGCGAAGGCTGGTGGGGGAGGCAGAAGTCAAATCCTCTAATCCCGCCAAGCCCTTACCGGAAAGTGAGGGATAATGAGCAGCTTTGAAGCCAAGGGGGAAGTTTCGCAGGCTCCCGCACCTTCCGCGCGCGACATTGGTGAGAAGATCGTGGCAGAGACCGAGCGCTTGCTGGAGCTTGAAGCGGCGTTCTTTGTGTCGCTGGTTAGCAACGGTCTGCCGGCGGACATTTCTGAACTTCTGACCTATGGGAACGCCAAGCAGGGTATCCCGCCACGCCTGATACAAAAGGCCATCAAGGCGACCATTCCGCTCGATGTTGAGCGGGAACGGAATGAGGCTCGGCAAATGGTGATCGAGGCCAATAATTCTCTCTACGGATCCCAGGGATATTTCCACTCTTTGGACGGCGGCCCCTTCGATAGATACCATCTGAGCCGGGGGATCGAAAAACTAAAAGCCACCAATAGGAGGAATGCCCCATGACCGACTTCACCGAAACCCGATCCACGCTGAAGAAGCTGGCGATGGCACACGGAGGCACGACCGCGATCGGCCGCGCCTGCCACAACCTGCTGGAGATGACAGAGAACTTCGCCAAGAGTTCGGATGGCTGGCAGAAGTCTCGGCTCGCCTGGAGCATCCACCGGGAGAAGGAGCGGCCTGCGGACCTCCGCAAGGCCGTCAGTCAGTGACGCTGAGCAGGGGAGATCGCCATGGCGTGGAACGATGATAGCTGGCGGGACAGCTACGACGACTGGAAGCTCGCCTCGCCCTATGACGACTACGACGAGGATGAGGATCGGTGTGACCACACAGATGCCGATCTGGACATCTTGGACTACCGCTATAGGTGCAGTTGCGGCCATAGCTGGCAGGCCACCGCAGTCCAGGTCGAGGCCGAGATCGAGCGCCAGCGGGAATATTCCGAGTGGGAGGAGCGCGAGAACCGCCGGCAACGGTGGCGCGACCTCTTCTCCCCCATTTTGTACCCGCTCTCGCTCGCCCACTGGCGTCTGCACAAACTTAAGCTTCGCTGGCGGAAATCCTCGGCGAACGACGACGACATTCCGTTTTAGCACCACACAGGTCTGGCAAGGAGAACGATGATGTTAAGAGATTCCGAGATAGTGCATCTTACGGAAGCCTTGGAGCGCTCGAAGGAACGTCGAAAGACATGGTTTGGCGAGCGCAAGACGAGTGCTGCCGAGGCGGCCGAAGCTGTTTTACTCGCCTATGTCCCGGCCCTTTTAGCTGAGGCGCGGGATGCGCGCATGGTCAAGCGCCAGTTCAAAGCTGTTCAGTAGCAAATGGGGAAGAACATGAAAATCAAAGTCGTGACGATGCACATCTGCGAAGCCTGCCTGGATGGCGTCGGGCAGGAATGCCACACGCCGGAATGCGCGATGTGGCTGCATAGCGTTGATCTCCCGTTCCAGGAAGGCACCTACGAGGTTCAGCGGGAGTACGATTCCGAGCCCGCAGCTCCGCCGCGCATCCCGGCGCTCTCGAATGGAGAGCGCGGATGAATTGGGCTAAAAGCGCCCCTTGGTACAAGCGTTTCGTGATCGGCGACCAGTGGCCGAACAAGACGAGCTGGTACGTTTTGCAGGCCCAGATCCGCGGCACCCATATCTTGGTCGAGCGGCATACGCGGGATTGCACTTGCTCCTACTGCCGCGGTGAGCACGGCAGCGGCCCGCTTTGGCTCCCGCAAGCCAGGGGGCGAGGCTGGCGCATCATCAATCTATTCCACCGGCTGTACATTCGCTGGTGCTGACCGAGGAGCATTCATGAGACCAGAAGACGCACTGATCAGCCGCCGCATTGTCCCCGCTGGCGACAATGCCGTTAGCGTAATTGAGTTATGGGATACCAGCCACCCGTCCAGCCCATTTACGGTCATCAAGTTCAATGAGAAGGCAACGATGCCGAACCCTTACGAACGGGTGTTTATTCTCTCAAATGAAGAGTTCAGAGAGATTGGCATCAAGCCTCATCCCAACTGCTGAGCAGGGAGCGTACATGACGTGGGGGCAATGGGCATCGGCGGCAGAGCATCGCCGATATATGCAGCCGATCAAGAGGCGCGGCAAATGCTGGTGCTGCAAGCAGCGGATAACCCACGGCGGCTTCGCCAACGGCATCATACTGGTGGATGGGTGCGAGCTTCTGGTGAGACGGTGGGTGAAGGACGCTTCGTTACCGCGCCGATCTGCGGCGCGGGGAGTCACCACATGACCTACGAACAACTCGAATACGTGGCCAGGGCGATCTTTTGCGCCGATGCCCGCGGCGGGTTGCGGGAGTGGCTTGCAATAGACCAGGACCATCGGAATTATTACATGCGGCTAGCCAAGGCAGCGGCCGATGCTATGCCGCGCACCTAAACGAGCATCGAGGAACAAGACCATGACCATTAGCCACGAATATGCAGAAGAGTTGGGCCGTCAGATTGACGAGCTAGAGGCAGAGAATGAGCGCCTGCGTGAGTTCTCGACTTGGGTTGATACTTGGGTATCGAACCCGGTCACGTCGTATTCTGTCTACGCCCTTGACGGGCTTTTCGGTACGACCCGCGACAAACTCGCCGCACTACGGCGCTCTTGAGCAGCCACTATCAGACAGGAGAATAGCATGTGCCGCCTGACCAACGTCCCGCACCAGAAAGACCGCGCAGAGCTCGATGTGCGCGTACAGAACGACACAGTTAGGGTCGTGTCGATTGATCCCAAGGACCGCATTCTGGACCCCGACAATTGGTGGGGCGTTGGGGATCTTTACATTGGAGATCATATGTTCAAGCCGGAGATGCAGGATAGCTTGCGAGAGATGGTCGGGCACGCCTTGGTTTCAGCGATCTATCAGGCAAGAGATATCGGGTATCGCCAAGCGCAGGCTGACATTCGAGCCGCGCTCGGTCTTGCCCGATCCTAAACAGGACGTGAGCATGTGGTTCGAAATCTATGACGCCTGGGGCAACAAGTATCTGCTGGAGCGGTTCACGTACCAGCAGGCGAAGGCGTTCTGCGAAAAGAATGAGCCGCCGGCAGGCGGATCGGGGCCGTCTCCTCGATACTCAATCCTCCCTGCCCGGCAATCCTAAGCGAACATCGAGGATGAGATGAGCACACCGGATTGGGTGAAATGCCTTCAAGACGAGCTTGATGCGGCGGACCTCGTCATTGTCTCTAGGGCCTTATTTGAATCCAAGCTGGACGAGATCGGTCGACTGCGAGGGGTGCTAAAGCGGATATCTGATTGGTGCCCGGCGACGCAGGAGATGACCCTGGCCCACCAAATGGCTCAAGAGGCGGAAGACGCCTTAGTCACTACAGATGATGGGCAACCATCGCAAGTGAGGGAATGATGACGCCTCTTGAGGTCGCTAGGGCGTGGCACAGCGTCAAAGATGAATGGTGGGTGCGCCGAAATGGGGCGTATGATCGCCGGCAATGGGAGGTCGTTCACCACTGGGGCGGCAACCTGATCTCAGACGACACCATGAAGGTGATCAGCCGTCACGAAACCAAGGACGGTGCCGACCGGAAGGCAGAACGACTTGAGGATTCTGCCAGAGGCGCCGCCGTCCTCGCGGCACTTACCCGCTCTCCCTGAGGAAGCTCTGATGACAGACATAATCGAACGCGTCGCTACCGCTATCAGGTCTGGCTTGGAATCCAGCGGGTTCGCCAGCATCCAAGCCAACGGCCCGAACGGGGAAGAGGGACTGAGGCAGCTTTTTGAGGTCCTGGCGATGGATGCCGTCGAGGCCATGCCTAAGAAGGTTTGGATCTACACCGACACGAGCAAGCAGGTCGGAGACAAGGACCACATGAAGGTCTTTGCGACCGAGGACGCCGCCCGCGCGTGGTTCGCCGAGAACGACCCGGAAGGCGTGGCGTTCGAGTATGAGGTCCAGTCTTGACCGCCCTCCCGCCCGCGGAATCATGCGGGATGGCAGACGATCTATCCTTGCGCCGCACCGTGATCGGCGGCGAAACAGCTCCCGACGATTACACTGTGATCTGGGATGAGCTGGCGATCGGCCGCATCCACCGCTCGATCGGCCTCAACGGCAAGGACGTATGGTCGTGGTCATGTGCCCTGCCGAACGTGCCACAGCGGAGCACGCATCGCGGCCGCGCCGACAGCCTCGAGGCAGCCAAGGCAGCTTTCCGTACCGCCTGGACGGACCTGCAATCCCAGATCAGCTACGACCAGATCAAGGAAGCCCGCGCGCTCGATGGCGACCGTAGCCGCCCTTGGCACCGAACCTAGAACGTCGTGATAGTCCCGCCCCCTGCCCCCGGCGTCTGACCTCCGCCAGGCAGGAAGTTCCTCGTCTTGATCGTCGAGGTGTTCGAGGCGAGCAGAGACGTAGCCGAGACCGCGGAGCGACAGTTCTGGAGCCACATGACGGCGGTCGCCTGGGTCTGGAAGTCGGTCGGGGTAGTCGCGCCGCCGTGGCTAACATCGCCGAGGCTGTCATGGGCATACGTCCCAAGGCACCACATCTGGTTGCCGTTGATCGGGATGACGTTGGCGCCGTAGTTTCCATAGTACTCGCCGTTCACGTCGATGCCGATGGCGTTGTCGTGCGAGGTCAGGCCGTTGCAGGATTGGACCGTGTCCCGGCCGTTGTTGTAGCCCTTGCAGTTGATCGTGAGCGTGTAGAGCAGAACAGTTCCGCCCGGCGTCCAATGCGTGTTGAAGCCGTCCGCCTCGTTCTGGGAGCCGATGCAATTGACCAGGGCTGCCAGCCCCGTCATGTAGTCGAGCTTCCAGCCGTTGACGTTGGTGGCGGAATCGCCGGCGTACTGAGCACGGCAGTTCACAGCCATAAAGTTCATCGTGGCCGCGGCGGTGCAGGCTACAGCGCCGGCAGTGCCGCCCTGGAACGCAAAGCCCTTCAGATAGACGTCCTTCGACGTCCCATCCTGCACATAGTTCGGGGTGGCCTTGAGCAGCGCACGGGTGTTCGCGTTCGTCACTGCGTCGTTGTTGGTGCGATGCACGTAGATGTTTGTCGTAACCTGCGCCCACGAATTAGGGGTGCTGTTGCAGGTCGCCGCGTCCGCGACCTGGACCATGCGGAGGTAATCGCCGTTCGCATCCGTGGCGCTGACGTCGATGATCTGGGAGACGTTCGAGCGCGCCGCGACGTAGCAGTTTGTGAAGGTGGCATCAGGCGTGCCGGGCCAAGTCAGCGTCGAGCCGACCCAGCATTCTACTGTGCCACCTGTTGCCACGTAGGCCGCCGGCTGCGTATTCGGAACCGGAGTGCTGGTGTTGCTGAAGCCGTTCTCTCGGGGATACCCGCCCGCGATCGCGGCGACCGAGACGTTGAACGGGACGGCAGCGGTATTGCCGAGCTGCGTGGCCTTCCAGATCGACTTGACGGCGGTACCGAGGCTCGTTCCGTTCGCTGCGTCGCTGCCCGTGCTGCCGTTAACGAAATAGGTCGGGCCGGCGAGCGCAGCGGCGGCGTAGGCTTCCGGGACAAAGTTGGTCGTGAAGGCGTAAGGTCCGGTCTGGCGGATCGTGAGGGGGTAGGTTGCAAACGGCCAGTTGAAGCCGGATGGCGGCGATGCCACCCCCGCTCCCCCAAGGACATCGCCCATGTGACCGAAGCCGGCTCCGAGCTTGCCAAGCCCGAAAGCGTTCGCTTCGGTAACGCCCGCGAGGACGGCGGCGCCAGTCAACAATTCACGACGATTCATATCAGGGCGCCGCGATAACGGAGACCGTAGCGCCGGGCTGAACCCCGAAATACTCGGGGCTCAGAGCCGGAATGAGCGTGCTCGAGGTCGTAGCCGTGCCGCTGCCGCTGATTGCGCACTGCACTTCGCAGACGATCCGGATGTATTTGGTCTGGGCGTTGAACGCCGCCGAGGACTGCACCCCGCCGCTGATATCCAGCGTCGATTGGGTGGCGATGGAAGGGATTGCCGCCATCTGGCCGGCAGAACCGCCGCTCGCCGTGGCAGTGAGAACGGCGAATTCCGAGATCCAGACACGGGACGCGGCATTGGCAGCGGTTGCGGACAGCACAAAGAGTGCCGCCGCAAGAATCGACTTGCGAAGCATTGGTAGTCTCCAGTTATGAAAGGCTAAACTCTACAGGTCCGGCGGATTTGCCAGATTTGGCGGATAGACAGGCCGCGCTCGACGGCGAACGCGATAGCTGCGACCTTGCCCTTTTCGGCGATGAGCCGGCGGACATCTTCACATGTGTAGGGCTGACTATCAGCCGGAGTTGCAGGCCATGCCGGGCGCGTCGTCAGCAGGATAAAGACCGCGGACAAGATGAAGATGCCAACGATCATGACGACCAAAAAAGTGTTGGCGCAGCGCTTTGCTTGAGGCATCAGTTCGACTTGCCCGACAGTTCGGCCTTAAGATCCTTGATATCTGCTTTGATGTCAGAGCCCATTGCTTTGATGTCTGCTTTGATCGAATCCGTCGCCCGCTCAAACTCGCCCTTTTGGACGAAGTTGTCCCGGTTCCAAATCTCGATAGCGTGCATCTCTTTTTCGACCGTCTCGATGAACCGTCTCAAGGCTGACCCCATCTCTCCGACGTGGTTGTCTTGAGCTCTCTGCGAGTCTTGGAAGTCACGGCGCAGATCTCCCATTTCTTTATTACGAGCGACGACAGCAGCGGCAAGCGCTTCTGATCGCGCTAGAACTTCCGCGGATATCTTCTCGCTCGTATCGGTTTTGATGGCTGAAACTGCTTTAGTAATGCCAACAATCATGCCGCCTACAGTGAGCAGAAAGCCGCCCACCGCCACCCATTCATTGATCATCTAGTTAAGTCCCTAGTAATCCGCCGATTGCTAGGATCAGCCCCAGCCTGTGTAGAGGTTGCCACCTCTCATGGGTTAGGCTCGGCCTGCCGTTGCTCGCGGACAGGCCGGGCCGCCTACTTTCTGATTGCACTAATGATCGTTGCTACGTTCTCAGCGCCTCGTTTGGCAAAATAGAAACCGATGACAAGATTGGCGGCCCACAGCACCCATCCAGTAAGGGGATCAGTGCTTCCCAACGCCAAAACCTTGTCCCAGATCAAAAGCTTCGCGTAATAAAATAGCGTGACGTACGCGAAGAGCTTTTCGATTTCCCATGGATGCCCGATCTGAGCGATCTTTAGCGAGGTGATCGCCTGCGTTTCCGCCACGCTTGCGCCGATCTCTTGACCAGCCAGTGTTGCGGCCGTCTGCTTGTCAGTCGTCGTGGCTGTCAGGTGTGCCTGATAGGCCGCAACCATTGCTTTCGCGACGGGGCCGCCAAGAAACTGGAATATGAGTGATGCAAAGGCGAACATCAGTTCTTCGCCTCTTCCACCGCTTTCACGGCCTGTTGGTTGGCAACATCAGCTCTGGCAATAGCCTGCGCTGCGGCCGGCGTGACCTGGGCCTGAGGAAGGGCCACAACATCGAGCGGCTTCGTGGTTGTCTTGCGCAGCCGATTGATCAGAAGCCCGATAATGCCGATCGCAGCCGTCGCGGACAGGTTGCGCATGTCAGGCGGGATCTGAAGCCAGTCGAAAATCCGCGTCGTAAGCGGGGTCAGATCGAGGGTATGCGCGAAGGTTGCCAAGCTATCGTAGAACGTAACGAACAGGCCGCCGACCCACAGAAGCCGGCCAACCAGGATCGTTTCCGACTTCTTGAACAGTGCCGATTCCAGCGTATCGACGCTCGCAAAGAAACCCTGTGCCCAAGCCTGCTTCTTGAGCCACGGCCGGAGGATGAGCGCATAGATGAACGCCAGCGCCACGAACAGCGCCAGCACGAGCAGAAAGATGGTCATGAATTCCTCTTGAAGATTGAAAGGACGCTGGAAAAGAAACCGCTCCGAGCGGGTTGCGCTGGAGCGGGAGAAATCGTCGGCGATGGGGTGACTTGCGGCGGCGGCTTCGGAGGCGGCTTCTCAAGGCCCGGAATCGTGAAGTCTATTGGCCCCTCACCAAGCGCCCTCTTCCATCTCGAAAGCCAATCAATACGCTGGCTTAGGCCAACCGTTCCGCCATTGAGGCGCTTTGTCACCGAGACCACATCGTCGGCCTTAGCGAACGGAAGGCACCCGCAATTCACGAAGTCGGAAACGGCACACTCCAGGAAAAAAGTCGGGTCAATCAGAAGGTCGGGATTATGAACCACGTCGAGGCCGGTCTGTTTCGCAACGCGCTCGTAGCCCTCGCGACCCGTCGTCTGTGAGCCACCTCGGCCGCGAAAATTCCAGCCATCGTTCGAGCCGGCGGCGTTCCCCATGCGACCGTTGTAGACCTTGTTCGCAAGAGCTTGCGGATTGTGGGCATATGGCTGCGCACTCGCGATGGTCGGGAAGCGGCCCGGCCAGACCTCCGTCATGCGCTGCGCCGAGTAGCTGAGGTTTTCCACAACGTCATGGCCGGCACCGCATTCATGGCTGATTTGGGCCATTACGTGCGCCACCAACAGGGGGCTGTTGATACCGTACTTGGCGAAGACTGCCGGCGCCGATACGGCAATCCCGTCACGAAGGCCCGAGACCTTCTCGTCCCCATTAGGCCAAAGGTTGTAGAGGATGTTGATGAAGGCCATGAGAGTTCCATAGAAAAAGCCGCCTCTGGGGCGGCTGTTGATCGATCAAGGGTTGTGGTGGTATGGCGTCTGAAGGGGAGGAACAGATGCCAGATTTAAGCCGTTATTCCTTTGTGAGCCGCGACGTGTTACTCGGTCTAATTTTAGCGCTCATTCTATCGTCACATGCCGTTTTGGTGCTCTGCTACGGCTTGGTCGGAAGCGCTGGGAACGGCGCTTTCACGGCAACTATTCTCGCCGCGCCGACAGCAGCTTTGTTGCTTCTATGCATTCGAAAGGGCATTGAGTTCCACGCGCCGGACTTCCTTTTCTTGGGGCTACTTCTGGCGATAGCGATATCGTTTCTGCTCAATCCGCGAGCCGCTCCTATCAAAGAAATCATCCTGCTCATTCTGACGTTTTCAACCTACCCGGCCTGCCGTTTTATTTCGTCTGAGCAGATCGGTCGCTTGATGCCTTCCTTTGCAGTTGCGACGGGCGCATTCTCTGTGATCGGCGCAGTTGTGACCGCGGTGGCAATGTACGAACAGTGGGGTAGTGATCGCGTCAAACCTGTTGTCCTGGGGTTTGAGGCAGCGCCGATCTATTTTTTGACGGCGCTTGGTCTGTTCATGCTCGCAGTAGTTTCCCGCAAAATGACAGCTCGCCGAGCTATAGTTCTGGCGCTTTTCCTGTTCCCACTCATCTTCATTTTTTCGGCGGCGATGGTTCGCTTCACCTTTATCGCCATCTTTGGTGCGTTGGTGGTCGCGACGCTGCTTAGTGACAGCAAGCAACGATGGCGTATCGGTATCGTATCTCTGGGCATCGTGGCCGGAATCGTCGCTGGTTTGGCCACACGATCGAAAGCTGCCGATTTCCTGATTACTTACACTATGGAAGCAGCAGGCGGGCACCCTGTGCGAGCTGCCGGCCTTCCCGGACCTGATGTGAACGTCAGAACAGACGGCGCCGCACCGAGCTGCCATACGACGGTGAACCTTCGAAACTCCCTTGATATCAGAAAGGCAGTTTTCCGCGATGCCCTGTTTTACATCCCAAAGGCAGGCGCATTCGGATACGGGCTGGACGGGTTCACGAAGCTTTCGTGTGTCGAGGGCACCCAAGTTCATAATTCGATCATGCAAGCGATCGTTGAGTTCGGATGGATCGGAGGCGCTTGCTTCGTCCTCCTCATCTTCGCCGCTGGCATTCCGTTGTTGCCAATATCGAGAATTGATGACGACGTCCGGTTCATCGTATGCGGACTTTCCTTCGCCGTTATGCTGATAATCGCATACGGCCGCATCAGCCAGGACGCCATTATCTTCGCATTCATCGGCTGCTCGGCGGGTGCCCTACGTCGCAACTCGCTATTTCCGACGCGCGGGTACGGCGCTACTGGCTCTCATAAACCCCAGATAGTTTCATGATGTTGTTCACTTGCAAAGATGCGCCGCTAAGGATGCAAACCATTGTTGAGGACGCCGCGCCGACAAAGCAGGTAAAAGGAGCGCCGGATACGTTGGTATCGCGTCCGGCACCTCCAGCCGCAGATTGCGCCGTTGACGGCAGCGTAAATTGAAACTGGGCGCCCGAACATGTGCCGATCGCGGTCAGGCTTGCGTCCAACTGGAAAAATACGGTCTTGCCCAACTGTTTGAAGCGGGCCGCCGTGGTTGACCATGTGCCTGCGCCAGTGGTGCATTGCGGCGATGCCGTGTAAGTCCCCCATGCCGTACCAGTATCACCCGTTCCGCCATTGGCGACCGGCAGCGTACCTGTAACGCCGGTGGTGAGCGGCAACCCGGTTAGGTTCGTTGCCGTACCAGATGCCAGAGCTGGCCCCGGTTGTTTGGACAGCGCCCCGCTGGATTTAAGTGGATTCCTGCCGGGTTATGCTGAACGCGGGGCTTTACGGTTTTGTCGTTGCGTCGGGAGGGCGTAG
>NZ_JASAUS010000024.1:0-77761 GCF_029953005.1 Bradyrhizobium sp. Mp27
CATAAACGTCCTGCCTGACCGGCTACTGCTGTTCAGCGGCGCTGACGGCGATCATCAGGTGGGGGAGTTTCAAGTGACCATACCCGGGGGATTTTGACCGACCCACGGGGTGACACGCCTGATGGACTGACCCGTGCGATCACCAAGCTCCAGCAGAGGATCTCGATGGCGCCGACGGGCGAAGCAACCGAAGGCCTGCTGCTGCGGATGCGCAAGATGGAGGATCTGAAGCCGTGGGGCTCGATCGTGTACGGGCCCGATAGCAGCAAATGGGGCATTTCGTGGAACCACGCCTCGCGGCGCGCGGCGGTGGCGGACGCGCGCGGCAATTGCGCCGGCGCCAAATGTCCGATCGAGCTCTCCTTCTACGGCAACCGCTGCGGCGCGTTCGCGATATCAGACAAGTCCTGGTCGCTGGTCCAGCGCGACAGCATCCAGCACGCCAGGGATGCCGCGCTTGACGAATGCGGCAAGGCTGGCAAAGCTTGCCGCATTATCGGATCCGTCTGCGCCGACGGCTCCGGCCGCTGATACCTTTTTCATTTCGGATTGTTTCCTCATGCCCAATGCCGTCGTCCGCAAGATCACCCTTGCGTCCCTCCTCAACCTCGCCCTCGCCTCGTCGTCCGCATTCGCACAGTCCGGCAGCGCCGGCGGCTCGATCGGCAACGACGAAAAGTCGTTGTCCGGCTCGCGCCAGGATACTTCTTCAGGCCGCTCGGCCGAACCGGCCGCGCCCTCACGCCGGAGCAAGCCGGCGACCGAGGAACGCTCGTCGCCTCGGCGAAGCGGAGGTGGCGGTGGAGGCGGCGGCGGTGGTTTCGACGGTGCCTGGGCGGTCGTCAGCGTTGGTTGCGGCGGCAGCACGAGCGGCGCTGTCGTCGTGAGCTCGGGCAAGATCATCGGCGAAGGCGTTCGCGGAACCGTCGGCCCGGGCGGCTCGGTCAGCACGTTCGGCCAGGGCCAGGGCGTGACCTTTACCAGCACGGGCCGACTCTCGGGCCGCAGTGGTTCCGGAACGTGGCGCCGCTCCGACGGCTGCGGCGGAACCTGGAGTTCGGCGAAGCAATAGCCCTCGAAAACGCCTGAATTCGCGGCGGAACGAACGCAGCGCAGGCCCGATTCAAGCCACATCCTCTCCGGATTTGCGGCTCATTG
Source organism: Bradyrhizobium sp. Mp27 (assembly GCF_029953005.1). NCBI lineage: Bacteria > Pseudomonadati > Pseudomonadota > Alphaproteobacteria > Hyphomicrobiales > Nitrobacteraceae > Bradyrhizobium > Bradyrhizobium sp. Mp27. Next base: position 1,159 of record NZ_JASAUS010000024.1, read on the forward strand.
CCACCCAAGTCTTTGATGACAAAGGGAGGGTAAAGAGTTGCGTCATGCGTAATCGGGAGACCAGGATGGGCAACCGCACCGCGAAATTCATATCTGCGCTTGTCGGCAGCATCATCGCCGGCGCGCCACTGGCCGCCGTGTCGCAGAATGCGCCGGAGGCAACGAGCACGGCAAATGCCGCCAGCGACTGCCTCGCCTCGCCAAAGGGCGTCGCGCCGCAGGGCCAGCATTGGTACTATCGCGTGGAGCGCGGGACCAAGCGGCAATGCTGGTATCTGCGCGCCGGAGGCGGCAAGGACAGCGCCAAGGACAGCGTCAAGGCCGTGCAGACCGCGCAGGCTGCGCCCGATGCACCGACGGCAGATTCAGCAGCGCCGCAGCAGCGCCCGGTGCAGGACGCACGCGCGGAATATCTGACGCCGCAGGGCAATGCCGCGCCGGCGACGCCGAATGCGCCCGCGCCAGCGAAACCGGCGCCGACGCAACAAGCTGCAACTCCCTCCGCCGACAGCGACGCGCAGCAGCCCGCGGTCGCCACGCGCTGGCCCGATGCCTCCGCCGCGACCACGTCGCCCGAGCCGCAGACTGCGCCCGCTCCTGTTGCCTCGCCTGCACCGCCGAGCACAAAGCCGTCAAAATCCCCTGCCCCGGTCACGCTTGCCACGGCAGATGCCACCACCGACAAAGCGACCGGCTCGCTCCAGACGCTGCTGCTCGTGATCGGTGGCGCGCTGGCGCTCGCCGGCCTCCTCGCCAGCATCATCTATCGCTTTGCGGGCAGACGACGCGTCCGCGTCCAGGCCGCTGACCATCGCCGCGTCAACTGGGACAATCGGGAGCCGCACGACGACGGCCGCGCGCCCTGGCTTGAGGCGACGCCCGCTGCCGCGCCGCGCGCACAGCAGCCGCGCCCGGTGGATTTCGATGCCGCCCGTACCCAGGCGGCCGCGCGTCCCCAAGCTGCCCGGCGCGAAGCCGCGCAGCCCGAGGCCGCGCAGATCAAGGCCGCGCAGCTCAAGGCGATCGATCACGCGATCGATGCCGCCGATCAGCGAGCGCCCCAGGTCCGCCACGAGGTCGCAGAGCTCGACGAGGCCAACATGTTCAACGGAGAGTTCGAGATCGAGGCATCGGCGCCCCGGCTCGCGGCCAACGACATCAATGGCAAAGGGGCGGCCGATCGCGATGACGATCTGCAGATCGAGGACGCCGTCGACGTCGACGTGATCACGGCGATGCTGGAACGGCTGGCGGAGGAAGGACCGCGTCTCGCGAAGCCTAACCTTGAAGCTGGCCTTGCAAACCTCGTACGAAACCAACGAGGCCAGTCCGCCGCTCGCGCTTGAGGCGCTCGGCCTTCAGGATCGACTGCACCTCGGCAAACGCCTCGTCGACCGCGTGGTTGATGACGATGTAGTCGTACTCGGCCCAGTGGCTCATCTCGTGGCTGGCGCGGCTCATGCGCTTGCGGATCACCTCGTCGGAATCCTGCGCGCGCGAATGCAGCCGCTTCTCGAGATCGGCGGCCGAGGGCGGCAAGATGAACACGCTGACGACGTCCGCGCGCGCCTTCTCGCGGAGCTGCTGCGTGCCCTGCCAGTCGATGTCGAACAGCACGTCCTGCCCGGCCGACAGCGCCGCCTCGACCGGCGCACGCGGCGTGCCGTAGCTGTTGTCGAACACCGTCGCCCATTCCAGCAATTCGTCGCCCTTCACCATCGCGTCGAACCTGGCCTTGTCGACGAACAGATAGTCGCGACCGTCGACCTCGCCGGGCCTCATCGCCCGCGTGGTCGCGGAGACCGACATCCGCAGGCCAGTCATGCGCTCGATCAGCAGACGCGACAGCGTCGTCTTGCCCGCGCCCGACGGCGAGGACAGCACGAACATCAATCCACGCCGCTCGACACCGTCAGTTCCATGACCGCCCGTCGTCATCGATCACTCCAGATTCTGGACCTGCTCGCGGAATTGCTCGACCACGTTCTTCATGGCCAGGCCCGTATTGGTCAGCTCGATGTCGTTCGACTTCGAGCAGCAGGTGTTGACCTCGCGGTGAAACTCCTGTGCCAGGAAGTCGAGCTTGCGGCCGATCGGCCCGCCCTTGCCGATCAGCTCGCGCGCCTGCGCGATGTGGGAGGCGATGCGGTCGAGCTCCTCGCGGATGTCGGCCCTGGTGGCGATCAGGATCGCCTCCTGCATCAGGCGGTCGGAATCGAAACGGTCGGAGGTGTCGAGCAGGGTTGTGATCTGCTCGGCGAGCCTCGCCTTGATCGCCTCGGGCTTGCGGCCCGGCGCGGCTTCCGCCTTCCTCGCCAGCACCTCGACCTCGTCAACCCGCTGGGTCAGGATCTGCCCGAGCGACGTGCCCTCGCGCTTGCGCATCTCGACGAGATCGGCGAGCGCCTTGTCGAAGGCCTCCGCGGCCGCGGCACGCGCGGCCTTGTCCTCCTCCTCGTCACCCTCGGGCTCGGCGACCTCGACGACGCCCTTGATGGCGAGCAGGCCATCGACACTCGGCGCGACCGCGTCGACCTTGCCGGCGATCATCGCCGCGGCCTTCAGGACGGCGTTGAGTACGTCCTCGTTGACGCGGACGGAGGCTGCGGCGTTGGCGCGCTTGACGTTGAGATTGGCGTAGACAGTGCCGCGCGACAGAAGCTCACCGGCGCGCTTCTTGGCGTGGGCCTCGAGCTCGTCGAACCCCTGCGGCAACCGCACCCTGAGGTCAAAGCCCTTGGCGTTGACCGACTTCAATTCCCACTCGAACGTATACGGCCCGCTAGCGCCGTGGCTTCGGGCAAAGCCGGTCATGGACGACAGCGCCATCAGGTCAATTTCTCCGGACACAGGATTCGCGAGGCCCATCAGGCCACGCGAATCTTAAGACTATTTTGCAGGAAAGTGGAATCCGCAAAGTCCCGCAGGCAGGTCTGCGCGAACTAGCGCTGGACCACCGGCGGCGACGGCTGCACCGCGCCCTGGCGGGCGGGCGCGGGATTGGCGGGGCGAGTGGCTGGCGGCTTTTTCTGCTGATTGGGCCGCGCCGGCGTGGTCGCAGTCGGCGGATCCGCGGCAGCGCCGGGCGCGGCGGCCGCCGGCGGCTGCGCATCCTCGGCCGGCTCGACCGTGTCGTTCTGGATCTGCTTTTCCATCGCGCGGAGCTTGGCGACGTTCTTCTGATGCGCGTCGTAGGTTTCGGTGAAGGCATGCCCGCCAGTGCCGTCGGCGACGAAATAGAGGTCGCGGGTGCGGGCCGGGTTGGCGGTGGCTTCCAGCGAGGCGCGGCCGGGATTGGAGATCGGGCCGGGCGGCAGTCCCTCGATCACATAGGTGTTGTAGGGCGAAGGCTGCGTGATCTCGCTGCGCTTGATCGGTCGGCCAAGCGTACCCTTGCCGCCGACAAGGCCGTAGATGATGGTCGGATCGGACTGCAGCTTGATTTTCTGCTTGAGCCGGTTGGCGAATACGGCAGCGACACGGCTGCGCTCGTCCGGCTTGCCGGTCTCCTTCTCGACGATCGAGGCCAGCGTCACCAGTTGCTCCGGCGATTTCACCGGAATGTCCTGGCTGCGGCGCTCCCAGATCTCGGCCAGCACGCGCTTGTGCGCCTGTTGCATGCGCTGGATCACCTGATCGCGCGGGGTCCCGCGCGGGAACTTGTAGGTCTCTGGCAGCAGCGTGCCTTCGCGCGGCAACTCGCGCACGCTGCCGGTGAAGATGTCGTTGTCGGACAGCCGCGCCACGATCTGCTCGGAGGTCAGGCCTTCCGGGATCGTGACGGAATGCTGCACCACCTTGCCCTCGACGATGGTGGCGATGACGTCGCGCAAGGAGGCGTTCTTCTGGAACGAATACTCACCCGGCTTCAGGTCCGAGCTCGCCTTCAGCGCGGCGACGCTGGCGATGAACACCCACGGATTGACGTCGGCCACGCCTTCCCGGTTCAGCGTCTCGGCGATGTCGCGCTTGCCGGCCCGCTGCGGGATGTTGACGATCTTGTCTTCCTTCAGCGGCCCCGGCGCCTCGAGCAACTGCCGGCCGTAATAGTAGACGCCGCCGGCGCCCAGCATGGCGATCAGCAAAAGGGTGATGATGGCGTTGCCGACGATCACGAAGGGATTGCGCGCCCGGTCCGATCGCCTCGGCGGCGGCGGAACCTGCTCGGGCTCCAGCGCTGCCCGCGGACTCCGGGGCGAAATGGGCGGCCTTTCACTCATCGAAGCAACCTGAATCCTGCCGGTTCAATCGCGGCCAGACAATCGCTTGCCGAGCCAGATGCACGCGCCCACGGGGTATGACTATCGCTGAATACGGCAAAACGGTGGATTCGTTTCAAACGCAAACTAATGAATCAGGCGGCGGAAGATCACCGACGCGTTGGTACCGCCAAAACCGAAAGAATTCGACAACGCGACATTGACCTCGCGCTTCTTCGCAATGTGCGGCACGAGATCGATCGCAGTCTCGACCGACGGATTGTCCAGATTGATGGTCGGCGGCACGACATTATCGCGAATCGCGAGAATGGCGAAGATCGCCTCGATCGCGCCGGCGGCACCGAGGAGATGGCCGGTCGAGGACTTGGTCGAGGACATCGCGACCTTGGAAGCGGCGTTGCCGAGCAGCCGCTCGACCGCACCGAGCTCGATCTCGTCGCCGAGCGGTGTCGAGGTGCCGTGGGCGTTGATGTAGTCGAGATCGGATGCCGTGAGGCCGGCGCGCTTGAGCGCTGCCGACATGCTGCGGAAGCCGCCATCGCCATCGGGCGACGGCGAGGTGATGTGATAGGCATCGCCCGAAAGACCGTACCCGATCACCTCGGCGTAGATCTTGGCGCCGCGGCGCTGGGCGTGCTCGAGTTCTTCCAGGACGAGGACGCCGGCGCCCTCGCCCATCACGAAGCCGTCGCGGTCCTTGTCGTAGGGACGCGATGCCTTCTCGGGCGTTTCGTTGAAGCCGGTCGAGAGCGCGCGCGCGGCGTTGAAGCCGGCAATGCCGATACGGCTGATCGGCGACTCGGCGCCGCCGGCAACCATGACGTCGGCATCGCCCAGCGCAATCAGACGGGCGGCGTCGCCCACCGCATGTGCGCCGGTCGAGCAGGCCGTGACCACCGAATGGTTCGGCCCCTTCAGGCCGTGCGCGATCGAGACGTAGCCGGAGGCAAGATTGATGAGGCGGCCCGGAATGAAGAACGGCGACACCCGGCGCGGTCCGCGCTCCTTCAGGAGGATCGCGGTTTCGGCAATGCCGGTGAGGCCGCCGATGCCGGAACCGATCATGGTGCCGGTCGCACACTTGTCCTCTTCGGTCTCGGGATGCCAATTGGCATCATCGAGCGCCTGGCCGGCCGCGGCCATGCCGAAGATGATGAAGTCGTCGACCTTGCGCTGGTCCTTCGGCTCCATCCAGGTATCGGGATTGAACGTATCGTTCGTGCCGTCGCCGCGCACAACGGTGCAGGCGTATTTGGTCTGAAGATCGGAGACATCGAAGCTCTCGATCCTGCGTGCGCCGCTTTCGCCGTTGAGGATGCGTTTCCAGGTCGGTTCGACGCCGCAGCCGAGCGGCGACACCATGCCGAGACCAGTGACGACAACCCGCCTCATGTTCGAAAACTCCGCATCGAAAGATTCACGGCCAATAACAAGAAACCGGCTGACCGCTGGTCAGCGGCCCGTCCGGTTTCAATGTTGTCCCCGCGAAAATGAAGAGCCTTAGCTCTTCGCGTTCTTCTCGAGAAACTTCGTGGCGTCGCCGACGGTGAGAATCGTTTCCGCGGCGTCGTCCGGAATCTCGCAACCGAATTCTTCTTCGAACGCCATCACCAGCTCGACGGTGTCCAGACTGTCGGCGCCGAGGTCGTCGATGAAGCTCGCAGCGTCGACAACCTTCTCGGGTTCAACACCAAGGTGTTCGACCACGATCTTCTTAACCCGCTCGCCAATGTCACTCATTGCATAACCTCGTGTTGTTCCCTGTAGACCCGACCCCCCGGGACGATACGAGCCGTCGTGGTCGTTGACTGCCTTCGCTTAAGTACTTTGATTGGCCCCATCTTAACCGATGCAGGCCCGGCGAGACGGCCAAGGCTCCGCATCGCCAATATACAGGGTTTCAAAAACCTGCAATGGCGTTCTTTGCCCATCCGTTGAGCGTCCGGTTATCATACTTCAACTGCCTTGACTACAAGCCTCATTTCGCACCGGAAACGGCCGTTTGCCGCATCCCGCACTGCCCATGTGGGCAGTGCGGAAGGAGACGTCAGATCATGGCCATGCCGCCGTTGACGTGGATGGTTTGTCCCGTGACGTAGGCCGCTTCGTTCGAACTCAGGTAGACGGCGGCGGCTGCGATGTCCTCCGGCGTCCCCAGGCGGGCGGCCGGAACCTTGGCCAGAATCGTCTCGCGTTGCTTGTCGTTGAGCGCATCGGTCATCGGCGTCTTGATGAAGCCCGGCGCAATGCAGTTCGCGGTCACGCCGCGCTTGGCGTATTCGGCACCGAGCGTCTTGATCATGCCGATCAGGCCGGCCTTCGATGCCGTGTAGTTGCCCTGCCCGGGATTGCCGGTGACGCCGACGATCGACGTGATGGCAATGATACGACCGAAGCGCTTGCGCATCATCAGCTTGGTCGCGGCGCGCGCCAGGCGGAAGGTCGAGGTCAGATTGATGTTGATGACCTCCTCCCAGTCCTCGTCACGGAGCTGGACGAAGAGATTGTCACGGGTGATGCCGGCATTGGCGACGAGAATGTCGACCTGTCCCATCGCGGCTTCCGCAGCGGGCACCAGCGCCTCGACCTCGTCGGCCTTGGAAAGATTGCAGGGCAGCACATGGGTACGCTCGCCGAGCTTGCCGGCAAGCTCATCCAGCACTTCCTTGCGCGTTCCGGAAATCGCAACGGTAGCACCCTGCGCGTGCAGCGCCTGCGCGATCGCGCCGCCGATGCCGCCGGTCGCGCCGGTGACGAGCGCCTTTTTGCCAGTCAGGTCGAACATTGAAAAACTCCTTCAGGCCTGCTTCGTAGCGGCCAATGCATCCTTGGCAGCGGCAATGTCGTTAGGACCACCGACCGACACGCCGACAGCGCCGTCCGCAATGCGCTTGACGAGACCCGACAGCACCTTGCCAGCGCCGATCTCGAAGAAGCGGTTGACGCCCTGCCCTGCCATATAGGCAACCGACTCGCGCCAGCGCACCGTGCCGGTGACCTGCTCGACCAGGCGGCGACGGATCTCGTCGGGATCGCTGATGGCGCTCGCCAGCACGTTCGACACCAGCGGCGCCGCCGGCGCCTTGATCGTGACCTTCGCCAGCGCCTCCGCCATGGCGTCGGCGGCGGGCTGCATCAACTTGCAATGGAACGGTGCGGACACCGGCAGCAGCATTGCGCGCTTGGCGCCCTTGGTCTTGGCGATCTCGACGGCGCGATCGACCGCAGCCTTGTCGCCGGAGACGACCACCTGCCCGCCGCCATTGTCGTTGGCGGCCTGGCAGACCTGGCCCTGTGCCGCCTCGCCTGCGACCTCCATCGCGGCCTCGTAGTCGAGACCAAGGAGAGCGGCCATCGCGCCGGCGCCGACCGGCACGGCTTTTTGCATTGCGAGACCGCGGGTGCGAAGCAACCGCGCGGTATCCGAGATTGTCAGGCTGCTGGCCGCAGCCAGCGCCGAATATTCACCGAGCGAGTGGCCGGCGACGAAGGCCGCGTCCCGCCCCACGGAAAATCCGGCTTCAGCCTCCAGCACGCGCAGGGTGGCGACGGATACCGCCATCAGCGCCGGCTGGGCGTTCTCGGTAAGCTGGAGCGTTTCTGCAGGACCATCCCAGATGATCGCCGTCAGCTTCTCCCCAAGCGCGGCATCGACCTCGTCGAACACGGCGCGCGCCACCGGAAAGGCGTCGGCTAGGGCCTTGCCCATGCCAACCGCCTGGGACCCCTGCCCTGGAAATGTGAATGCTGCCGTCATCGGCGCTCCCTGCTTGTCGGGCATGATCCCTGCGAGAACCGGCAGCCGATGACGCACGGCCTTAGGCCATGGTTCCGGATCATACTCCAAAGGGGGCCGTAGACACTGTCCGGGCCCGGAATGTCAAGCCAAGATAGGAACTTCGCCCGGGATTCAACGGGGAATGCTGGCGCTAAAATCCACCATTGGTCTGATTGGCGTCGACCGCCGCCCCTGCCTGCGCGCGGCGCGCGCTGTTCACGAGTTGCCCCGGCCGGTCATCCCGGTCCGGCTTCGCGGTCGCCAGCCGCAGCACCGCGGCGTAGCCCGGCTGCACCTCCATGCGGCCGGCGTGCCGGCTCGCACTCAGCAGGCGATGCACCTTCGGCAGATTGTAGCAGGGCACGTAGAACAACAGATGATGCTCGAGGTGATAGTTCACGTAGTACGGCGCGATGAACAACCGCTCGAGGAAATTCGCATGCGTGGTGCGAGTGTTGCGCAAGGGATCGCTGCTGTCGGGCACGACGGCGTGCTCGGCGATGTTGCGGATGCGGGTGATGACCATCATCCAGGTCAACAGCGGCACCAGCCATAAAAGCGGATAGGCCCACCACACGCCGGCCGCCGCGAGCGCTGCGAACATCGCGGCATTGGCGAGGCATTGCGGACCGAGCTTCTCCCAGAAATGCGCCGCGCGCTGCCGCAACGTCCAGTCCTTCGGCCCGAGCGCATTGAGCAGTTGCGCCTTGCGCTGCTGGTAGCCGGTCTGCCCGGTGATGTCGCGAATGAACTTGCGGCGATAGCTCAGCCTGGTGATCGGAAACGGCGCCGACAGCACGAGATCGGGGTCGTCCTCCTGCTGGGTGCGTCCGTGATGCTGAAGGTGATAGCGCCGATAGCTGCGCGTCTCCGCGAAGAGAGGATAGGCGCAGAACCATTGGCTCAGGGCCAGATTGGTCTTCTCGTCAGCGGACAGGCAGCCATGCGCGCCGTCATGCATCAGGATTGCGAGCCCGAGCTGGCGCGAACCGATGATGGCAACGGCGAGAATGTAGGTAATCGGGTTGGGCCACCACGCCACCAACACGATCGATGCGATAATGAGTGCCCAGGCGTGGGCGATCAGCGCGACGCCTTTCCAGGTCACGCGCTGGCGCACGTCGGCGAGCTGGTCGTCGGTCAGGAAATCGCGGGCACGCATGCGAAGTGCGGTCATGGCCTAACCCTCCTCATTCGGACTGCCAGATGCGTCGCGCTCGTCGACCAGACGGAGCCGCGCCGTGTCGCTGGCTGATTTCGCCTGCTCGCCGAGCACACGCAGCATCTCGGCGCATAATTCATCCGGCGACCGGCCCATGGCGTATCCCTCGAGAATGACGCCGATGGCGACGGCCCAGAACCGCCGCGAGCTTTCGTCGGGCGCACGCAGGGAGCGCCAGCCGTGCCGCGCGACCTGGCTCGCATAGGCGCGTGCGCCTTCACCGTGCAGGCGCTCGATGGTGCGCTCGACCAGCGGCGCAAGATCCTGGCGCCGCCGGGTCAGCGTCAGCGCCTCGGCGAAGAAGGCGACCGAATCGCTTGCCGTCACGGTCTCTGCCAGCGCACGGGTGTAGTCCCGCGGCGTGCGCGCTTTCAGCGCCGCCTGCTCCGTCGCCCGCGCCAGATACAGCAGCTCGCGGCAGGCGCATTCCACGAACAGCGCCTCCTTGGTGCGGAAGTAATAGGTGATCTGGCTCGGGAACGCGTCCGCGGCGGCGGCGATGTCGGTGATGGCCGTGCCGGACAGCCCCCGCTCCCTGAACAGCGGGCTCGCCGCATCCAGCAGCAGCGACCGCATTTTGCGGCCGGCCGAACGTGTGGCCCGTGCAGCATGCTTGGGGTCGCCAGCCGCCTCTAACGGCTCATGGACCGACTTTTCCGCCATTGGGGTCCTCTGCGTTGATTTCTTTGTATGCTATACAAACAAATAAATCAAGCTGATGTGGTGCGGGGGATCGGTCCCGCTCCCCGCACCGGAACCATCCGGGGCCGAAAGCACGGCCTCCAACCTTGCAAAGCCGGCCAAAATCCGTATAAGCGCGCCATCCGCAGACCCCGGCCGGGAGCTGAACGGACGGTCTCAGCAAATCATTCGTGATTTTGATATGGCAGGGCCAGTCGGCCCGTCGTCCCGTGTTTCCGCCTTCTGAGCTTAATCCCAGAGTCCTTTCCGAAGGCCTCTTAAGGGCTTGACGCCGGGCGATGCGCCAACATGAGGAAAGGACCATTATGGCTCTCTATGAGCATGTTTTTCTCGCGCGCCAGGACGCGAGCACGCAGCAGGTCGAAGAGCTGACTGCGCAGATGACCGGCATCGTCGAGGGTCTCGGCGGCAAGGTCACCAAGACCGAGAATTGGGGCGTTCGCTCCCTTACCTACCGCATGAACAAGAACCGCAAGGCGCATTTCGTGCTGCTCAACATCGACGCGCCGTCCGCGGCGATCGCCGAGATCGAGCGCCAGGAGCGCATCAGCGAAGACGTGATCCGCTATCTCAGCGTCCGCGTCGAGGAGCTCGAGGAAGGCCCGTCGGCGATGATGCGCAAGGCCGACCGTGACCGCGAGCGTGACGACCGTGGCGGCGGCTTCCGCGGCGATCGTGAAGGCGGTGGCTTCCGTGGCGACCGCGAGGGTGGTTTCCGTGGCGGCGATCGCGACGGTGGTGGCTTCCGCGGTGACCGCGGTCCGCGCCGTCCGCGCGACGAAGCTGAAACGACAACGCCGGATGCGGAGTAAGATCAATGGCTGAAGCTGGTGCACGCCGTCCGTTTTTCCGTCGTCGCAAGAGCTGCCCGTTCACGGGCGCAAATGCTCCGAAGATCGACTACAAGGACTCCAAGCTCTTAATGCGCTACGTCTCCGAGCGCGGCAAGATCGTGCCGAGCCGCATCACCGCGGTGTCGGCCAAGAAGCAGCGTGAGCTCGCCCGCGCCATCAAGCGCGCGCGCTTCCTGGGCCTGCTGCCCTACGTCATTCGCTAAGACGAATTCGGCCGGCGGCGACATCGCCGCCGGCCGCGCTTTTTTGGTTTCATAAGGCTTCCGGGTCGTCCGGTCGCCGATGGTTGGGGCGAGATGCCTCTAACCGCTCGAAGGGAGCGGGACAGCTGATGATGACTCTTGGACTGATAGCCCTGATCGCCGGCGCTGCGTCGGCCCTGATGTTCGCCTCGATCGTGTCGGGCGCGCTGATCTCGCTCGTCCTGTTCTATCTCGCGCCGCTGCCGCTGATGGTCGCCTCGATCGGCTGGGGCCCGCTTTGCGCGAGCCTCGGCGGCATCGCCGCTGCGATCGGCCTCGGCGCCCTGTTCGGCCTGCCCTACTGCATCGCCTTTGCCGTCACCGTCGCGCTGCCCGCGTGGTGGCTTGGCCATCTCGCCCTGCTCAGCCGGCGTCTTGGACCCGTCGCGCCGGAAGCCGCCACCGAGCCGCCGGCCGAGCCCGAACTCGAATGGTATCCGGTCGGCCGCATCCTGCTGTGGATCGCGGGCTTCGCCGCGCTGACCACGATCGCCGCCCTGCTCACGCTCGGCACCGATGCCGAGACCATCACCGCCACGCTGCGGCGCGGCTTGATGCGCCTGCTCCGCACCGCCGACCCGCAGACATCAGGCGAAGCCGGTCAGTTCGTCGACGCACTGGTGCTGATCGCCCCGGCCGCCGCCACCATCGTCGCGATGATGACGCTCACCCTCAATCTCTGGCTCAGCGCCAAGATAACGGCGACATCGGGCCGCCTGCTGCGTCCGTGGCCGGACATGATGACGGCCGAGCTGCCGCCGATGACGCTGGTGGCGCTCTGCATCGCGCTCGCGTTCTGCTTCACCGGCGGGTTGCTCGCGATGGTCGCGCAGATCACGACGGCGGCGCTGATGATGGGCTATGCGCTGACCGGTTTTGCCGTGCTGCATACGCTGACGCTGGCGCTGAAGAGCCGCACATTCTGGCTCGGCTCGACCTATGCCGTCGTCGTCGTGTTCGGCTGGCCCGTCATCGCGATGGTGATCCTCGGCCTCGCGGATGCCGTGTTCGGCTTCCGCGAGCGCTTCCTGCGCAGCCGCCAGCCACCGCCGCTGCCGACCTCTTAAGTTCAACCCCAAAACCCAACTCACTCAACACTTCAAAGGAGAACGAATATGGAAGTCATTTTGCTGGAACGCGTGAGCAAGCTCGGCCAGATGGGCGAAGTCGTGAAGGTTCGCGACGGCTACGCCCGCAATTTCCTGCTCAAGCGCGGCAAGGCGCTGCGCGCCACCGCCGACAACCGCGCCAAGTACGACGGCATGAAGGCCGAGCTCGAGGCTCGCAACCTCCAGTCCAAGGGCGAGGCGTCCAAGATCGCCGAGAAGATCGAGGGCAAGAACATCATCGTGATCCGTCAGGCCTCGGAAGCCGGCCAGTTGTTCGGCTCGGTCACCGTGCGTGACGTCGTCGTGGCGTTCGAAGCCGACGGCGTTTCGCTGGCCCGCCCGCAGGTGCAGCTCGACGCGCCGATCAAGACCATCGGCAAGCACACCATCACCGTCGCGGTTCACCCCGAGGTCGAGGTCGAGGTCAGCGTCACGGTTGCGCGCAGCCAGGACGAAGCCGAGCGCATCAACCGCGGCGAGGACATCTCGACCCGCAACGAGGACCGCGATGCGGCCGCCGAGGCGATCGCCGCCGCCGGCGAGTTCTTCGATCCGGAAGCCCAGCACGACGACGAGCCGGCGCCGGCTGCAGACGAGACCGAGAAGTAAGACCCGCGTTCGCGCGAGGCTGCGAAGCCCGGCCGCCTCAGGCGGCCGGGCTTTTCGTTTTCGCGGCGACGTCCTCGCTCAGCATCGCGATCGAGGCGAGCGCAGTTGCCGTGTGCTTCTCGACACCGTCGTTGACGCAAAACACGTCGGCCGCGACCACCGAGACCCTGGCGGCCCGGCTTGATCACCCTGGCCCGGCAGATCAGTTTCTCGCCAACCGCCGGCGATAACAGATTGAGCTTGTATTCCGCCGTCAACGCCGGCTGGCCGCGCGAGGTCGCCGCGGCGATCGTCGTGGCGTTGTCGACCAGGAAGGCGGTGACGCCGCCATGGAAGAAGCCGTGCTGCTGGAGCAGCTCGGGCCGGCGCGCAACCGCAATCGTGCAGGTCCCGCGCGACAATTCCGAGAGCTCGGCGCCCACCAGGTTCATAAAACCCTGCCGGCCGACATTGGCGTGGATGCGCTCGGCTACGGCTGCGAATTCGGGATCTGCTTCGGCTCGCATGCGGCTTCTCCTTATTGCTTGTGGATGCGATCGGGCGGCCGCAGTGCACGGTTGGCACAGGCGACAAGCGTGTCGGCTTCGCTGCGCGGATCGGCGCGGTCACGTCCCGAGAGAAAGGCGCGGCAGAAGATCTGGGCAGGGCCGATGAGCTGGCTGACGAACATCACCGGCGTCATCGGCAAAAGCTCGCCGCCGGCAACCAACGGCGCGCGCCAGCACTCGATGCCTTCGGCAAGGCGCGCATTCTGCGCGCGCTGGGCGTCGCGGACGTCCTCGCTCCATTCGCTGCGCGAGATCTCGAAGAGATACCGGGCCTCGCGCCGACTCGACACCACCCAGTCGAGATGGGCCCGGATCAGCCGATCGATGCCCTGCCCGGCACTCGGCATCGGATCGAGCGCGGCCAGCACTGCGGCGTGATAGTGCCGCAGCACCTCCAGGAACAGCGCACCCGCCAGTTCCTTCTTCGATCCGAAGACATGAAAGAAGCTGCCGTTGGAGGCGCGTGCCCGGGCGCGGATCGCGGCCACCGTCGCAGCCTCGAAGCCGACACGGTCGAATACGAAAAGCCCGGCCGCCAACAGGTCGTCACGCACGCTCGTCGTCATCGACGCCTCCTAGAGCATAACTCTAGAGCATTGCTCTAATCGCGGTCAAGACGATGCGAAGGCCGCGATGCGGGCGGCCTTCGCAAATCGACGGAAAATCTGGCTCGCTTAGCGCGAAATCGGCGGTGTGGGCGCACCGGACGAGTCGGCTGGCGCCGCGGGCGGGGCCGCAGCGGTCGCGGGCGCCGCAGGCTCCTGCGGCTTGGTTGCCGGCTCGGAGCTCGCAGCAGGCGCGACCGGCTTGGGAGCAGCCTCCTCCGCCGGCTTGGCCTCGGCGGGCTTCGCGGCGGCAGACGGTGCAGCCGGCGTGACCTGCGGCACCGGATCGGGCCGCAACGCCGGCGTATCGCTGCCGCGCGGCTCGACCTTGGCACTATCCGGCCTGGCCTCAGCGGGCTTCTCCGCCGGCTTGCTCTCGGGCTTCGCCTCGTCACGGCCGGGCTCGACCTTGGCCGTGTCGGGCTTGGCCATATCCGGCTTGGTCTCGGCCTTCGGTTCGCTCTTTTTGTCTTCAATGGCCGGCGCGGCGGCGTCGACCTTCGGTGCTTCCTCGGTCCCGGGCTTGGCGCGACGCCTAGCTTTGCGTCCCTCCGGCGCTGCCTGGCCCTCGGGCCTCGCACCTTCCTTCGATCCTTCCTCGGGTGGCCGTGCCGCGCGCTTCTGACGAGCGCCCTCGGGCGCGACAGCGGCAGCCTCGCCGTCCGGCTTGGCGGCGTCCTGGGAGCGCTGGCGGCGCCCCTGATGCTCCGGAGCGGTATTGACTTCCTTCTCCCTGGCGGCGCCGTCCCTTTTGTCCTTGCCGTCCTTGGCCTGGTAGCGCGTGTCGGTGGCACCGTTGGAGACGAGATAGGACGCGAGCACGCCGGCCATGTCGGAGCTGGTCGTGTAGTGCTGGCGCAGGAAGCCCGGCAGCGAGCCCGGCGCCACCGTCTTCAACAGGCCGCGCGGGCTCTTGTGGCAGGCACTGCAGGTCTGCGCGAAAAGCTGGGATGGGGCCTTGCCGGCCTCGAGGTTCGTCGCCTGCGCAAGGACGGTATCGGTCGCGCCGAAGCCGATCAGAAGCAATACCGTCGCGAGGCTGAGCGCTCGGCTCGACATTCCCATCATCTCCATTGAATTTACGCGAGTGCAGCCGGCATAAGGCGCGGCGGCGGGTCACCTTTTAGCGGATTGAGCCGCGAATGGAAGCAGCCTCCACACGCAAGGATGTGATTAAGCGCTTTTGGAATATCGGCTGTGATCACAGCGCAATAGCGCTGCAGCTCGTTCGAATGCCGGTGGCCTCGCGAGACGACGCGCCGCCCGTCGGAAGCGGCACATCGTCGCAAAGTCACGACGCCGCAGACGCCCGTCATCGTGCGCGCGAAGGCGGCGCCGAACCCGGGCCTGACGCTGGTTGGTGAATGAATCCTAATGACGCAGGGTCGAGATCTGGGACGATCGGAGAGAGGCTGTTAACGCCAGTTGCGCCCGCAGGTCCGCGAGGGTCTCGGGCGAGACCGGCTCGCGCCGCACTTCGGGCCGCTCGGCGTGCTGCATGGCCGCGATCAGCCCCGACAGCCAAAGCCGGCTGGCCGCCTCGCTTCGCCAGTTCTGGTGCTGCCGTTCTGGCCGCATCGCTCGCCTCGTTCCCTGGTGGCGGGAGACAACCCCCAGCCCGCCTTCCTGTTCCGGGTCGTACCCCGAAAGAATCCGAGGACATGTGATCTGTTTCACATAAGTCTCGTCGGGCCCGGCTTAGACCGTCGCCATGAGCAAGCGGACCCAAACCTCATTCGACGTGCAGGACGACCTCCGCACCGATTACGCCCTGATCGCCACCGGCGTCGGAGCGGCCCTGGTTGCGCTGATCTACCTCCTGCTGGTCTGAATCCGAACCCAAAGCTCCCGGCGTGCGTCATTTCGCGCGCTTCTTGATACGTCTGCGCCCCAATCCATTAGGTTCATGTCACCCGGAGTTTTCCGCGGCGCGGTCACGGCGCCTTCCGGGACGGGCGAGTTCCGCAAAAATCCGTCAAGCACGCCGCGTGCCGCGGCTGCCAATCATCCACCATTTTTACTCAGCGGTTGATAGCGGCCAGCTTTTGCTTCCGCTTTGGCCTGAGGCGGCGCTTTATCCCGGCCCCGTATCCGCCCCAGAAAATTGCTAACGCTCGACCATGGCCCTGACTGATTCGAACGTCCTCAAACTCGCGCCCGAGCCCGGAACTCCGGCGTATCGGAGCGCGCCGCATAATATCGAGGCGGAACAGAGCCTTCTCGGCGCGATCCTGGTCAACAACGACGCCTTCTACCGCGTCTCCGACTTCCTCGAGCCGAAGCATTATTTCGAGCCGCTGCATCAGACCATCTACGAGACCGCCGCCAGCCTGATCCGGATGGGCAAGATCGCCACGCCCGTCACGCTGAAGACGTTCCTCCCCGCCGACACCGATGTCGGCGGCATGACCATCGGGCAATATCTGGCGCGGCTCGCGGCTGAGGCGACCACCATCATCAACGCCCAGGACTATGGCCGCACCATCTACGATCTGGCGCTGCGACGCGACCTGATCGGCATCGGCGAGGACATGGTCAATGTCGCCTATGACGCACCGGTCGACTTCGCGCCGCGGGCGCAGATCGAGGACGCCGAGCGCCGCCTGTACGAGCTCGCCGAATCCGGCCGCTATGACGGCGGCTTCCAGAAATTCTCGCAGGCGTTGGCGGTCGCGGTCGATCTCGCGGCCAAAGCGTTCCAGCGCGATGGAAAGCTGTCCGGCATCTCGACCGGCATGCGCGACCTCGACACCAAGATGGGCGGCCTCCAGCACTCCGACCTCATCATCGTGGCGGGACGCCCGGGCATGGGCAAGACTTCGCTGGCGACCAACATCGCCTACAACGTCGCCAAGGCCTATGTCGGCGAGGTCCAGGCTGACGGCACCATGAAGGCCGCCAATGGCGGCGTGATCGGCTTCTTCTCCTGCGAAATGTCGGCCGACCAGCTCGCCACGCGTATCGTCGCCGAGCGCACCGGCATTCCCTCCTCCCACATCCGCCGCGGCGGCATCTCGGAAGCCGATTTCGACAAGATCCGGGAAGTCTCGATCGAGCTGCAGTCGCTGCCGTTCTATGTCGACGCGACCGGCGGCCTGTCGATCGCGCAGCTGATGGCACGCGCGCGCCGGCTGAAGCGGCAGAAGGGCCTCGATCTCCTCGTGATCGACTACATCCAGTTGCTCTCCGGATCCGGCAAGCGGAGTGACAACCGAGTACAGGAAATCACGGAGATCACGACCAGCCTGAAGGCGCTCGCCAAGGAGCTCAATGTTCCGGTCATCGCGCTGTCCCAGCTCTCACGCCAGGTCGAATCCCGCGACGACAAACGGCCGCAGCTCTCCGACTTGCGTGAATCCGGATCAATCGAGCAAGACGCCGACGTCGTGCTGTTCGTTTACCGCGAGGAATATTACCTCGCGATGAAGGAGCCGCGCCCCGGCACGCCCGAACACGAGAAGTGGCAGCTTGACATGAGTCTTGCGCACGGAAAGGCCGAGGTCATCATCGGCAAGCAGCGTCACGGCCCGACAGGCACCGTCGATTTGGCGTTCGAAGCCTCGGTCACGCGGTTCGGCGACCTCGCGCCTGACAGTCAGTTGCCGGTTCGCAGCGGCAACGACTACTGAGTTCCTTGAACCAGACCGGCCTCTTGCGTAAAACGGCGCCATGACAATGGCGTCCGACCCGAAAATGATCCCGCAATCCGGCCTCCTCTCCGCGGAGGCCAATCAGGCTGCCGCGCTCGCAGCCTATGGCGGTGTGCTCACCGTCGATCTCGACGCCATCATCGCCAACTGGCGCAAGCTCGAGAAGACGGCCGTGCCGGCCGAATGCTCGGCCGTGATCAAGGCCGACGCCTATGGCTGCGGCGCCGCGCAGGTCTCGCGGGCCCTGAGCAAGGCCGGCTGCAAGACCTTCTTCGTCGCCACCATCGAGGAAGCGCGCACAGTGCGCGAAGCCGTGCCGGAGGCCGCGATCTACGTGCTCGGCGGCTATTTTCAGAACACCGGCGAGCACTACGCCAAGATCAATTGCCGGCCGGTGATCGGCGATCTCAACGAGCTCGCCGAATGGGACGTGTTCTGCCGCCGCACCGGCTGGACCGGGGGCGCAGCTGTTCACATCGACACCGGCATGAACCGGCTCGGGCTGACGCTTGCGGACGCGCAGGCCATCATCCCCCGCATCAATGCCGGCGATCACGGCATCACGCTGGTGATGAGCCATCTGGTCTCGGCCGAGCAGCTCAACAGTCCCGTGAATGCAAAACAGCTGGCAACCTTCCGCAGTATCGCCAGCGAATTTTCCGGCGTGCCGGCTGCGCTTGCCAATTCCTCCGGAATCTTCCTCGGCGCGCCCTTCCAGTTCGACCTGGTGCGGCCGGGCGCAGCGCTCTACGGCGTCAACCCGACGCCTGAGGCCGACAACCCGATGCAGCCCGTGGTCGACCTCAAGGCGCGCATCGTGCAGACCCGCAATGTCGAGCGCGGCGAGAGCGTCGGTTATGGCGGTACCTGGACCGCGCGGCGGCCGACAAAGCTCGCGATCATCGCGGTCGGCTATGCCGACGGCTATTTCCGCGCCGCCAGCTCCAATGACGGCACCCGCGGCGCCGAAGTCGTTGTCGCCGGCAAGCGCTGCCCGGTCGCGGGCCGCGTTTCGATGGACCTGATCGCGATCGACATCACCGACTTACCCCCGAATGCGGCGCGGCGCGGCCACATGGTGACGCTGCTCGGCGAGGGCATCACCGTCGACGAGCTCGCGCATCATTTCGGCACGATCGGCTACGAGGTGCTGACCAGCCTCGGCCACCGCTATGCCCGCATCTACAAGGGCGGCATTGAGGTGGAGCCGCTGGTCAAGCCGGAGCCCGCACCGACGGCCGAGCAGCCGCCCTCCCCGCCGCCGATCGAGCAACCCGCGAGCCCGCCGCCGCTGCCGTCCTAATCGACACTCTCGTGCCCCGGACGCAGCGCAGCGCTCCTTCAGCGGTGCGCTGCAGAGCCGGGGCCCATCTCTCAACAGTGAACCGTTCGGTCCCGGCTCTGCGCAGCAGCGTTTCACGCTGCGCCGCGTCCGGGACACGAGGTGGGCGCCTTACTTCTTCCGGCTGTCCAGCGCCGCCTTGCACGTCGCGCTGAGCTGATCGCGCTTGGCGTTGAGGCAGGCGATGATCTTGCCACCACCGGGCGCGATGCCGGCGCAGAATTTGTCATAGTCCGCCTTGCACGCGCCGCGTGGATCGGACGATTGTGCCGAAGCCGCTCCGGAGATCGCGACAACGACGACGAAAGCAGCAAAGCTCAACTTGGACATTGTATCTCCGGTGACGGAAGGCAGGAGCCGATAGCTCTACATGAAGATCGCGACATTCAACATCAACAACATCAACCGCCGCCTGCCCAATTTGCTGGCATGGATGCGCGCGGCGAAGCCCGATGTCGTCGCGCTTCAGGAATTGAAGGCAAGTGATGGCGAATTTCCGGCGGCGGCCATCGAAAAGGCCGGCTACGGCGCGGTATGGTGTGGACAGAAGACGTGGAACGGCGTCGCCATACTCGCCCGCAACGCCGAGCCCATTCTCACGCGCGATCGCCTGCCGGGAAAGCCTGATGATCGCGAAGCCCGCTACATCGAGGCCGCCGTGCGCGGAATCATCGTCACCAGCATTTACCTGCCAAACGGCAATCCGCAGCCGGGGCCGAAATTCGACTTCAAGCTCGACTGGTTCGCGCGCCTCAAGCGCCACGCCAAGACCTTCATCAAGCAGGATCTGCCCGTGGTGCTCGCCGGCGACTACAACGTCGCGCCTGATGAGATCGACATCTATCCGACGCGGTCATGGGACAAGGATGCGCTGATTCAGCCGAAGAGCCGCGCGGCTTTTGCATCACTGGTCGATCAAGGCTGGTGCGATGCGATCCGCGAGCTGTATCCGGAGAAACGCATCTACACGTTCTGGGACTACAAGCGAAACCGCTGGCCGCGCGATGCAGGCCTGCGGCTTGATCATCTGCTGCTCAGCCCCGCCCTCGTCTCGCGGCTGGCCAAGGCCGGCGTCGACAAGAAGGTGCGCGGCGAAGATGGTGCGAGCGATCACGCGCCGGCGTGGGTGGTGCTGAAGGAGCGTTGACGGTGCCGTAGGGTGGGCAAAGGCGCTCTTGCGCCGTGCCCACCATCTTCTATCGCGAGCAAGGTGGTGGGCACGCTTCCGCCTTCGCTCTTCGAGCTACGGCGGACAAGTCGCTTTGCACACCCTACAAGATCGCGCCAGATCAACGCCCGTAATATTCCTGCACCGTATCCCACGCCGCCTTTTGCAGCAGTTGAGTCGTCTCCGCATCCAAGCCCATCGTGTAGGAATTGCCGACCGGCGAGCGCCCGGTCAGCGCGGCGAGCGTCACGCAGGTTGCCAGATACGTGCCCGCCGGACTCGGGTGACGCTTGTCCGGCGCATACAGATTGAGTTCCGGCTGGAGCTTGCGCACGCGCGCGAAGGCGAGGCCTGCGGGGATCACCAGCGCATCATTGGCATTGCCCGCGGTCGTATAGGCCTCGGCGAGAGCCTCGGTCATCTCCGGCTTGTCGGCATAGGCCCAGGACATAAAAAACACGGGCCGCATGCCGTGGGCCCGGACGATCTCGCTGTCCTTCTTGGCGAAGGTCGCGAACGCATCCTTCAATTGCGGGTGGATCGGGCACTGGCTGCAATCCATCATGACGACGGCATCGAACTGCCTGCCCGGCTTGTTGAAGACGACGTTGTTCTGATCGTCGAAGGAATAGGCGCCGATGCCGCCCGGCCGCAGCAGATTGTCCATGTCGTGCCAATCGAGGCCGGAGCCGCCGATCGTGGCCATGGTGTTGCGGTACGCCGCCTTGTTCTCGGCATCCGCAGCCCGCTCCATGAAGGAGAGATGCCCGGGCATGCCGTTGTTGTAGTAGAAGAAGCTGTTGCCGACGAACAGCGCAGCCTTGGGGAAGTCAGGGCCCGATGTCGTGACCTTCGGTTTGGTCTGCGCCTGCGCATTGAAGCCGGCTGCAACGGCCAGACACATTGCGAGCATCACTCGCGCAAAAAGACGCATCAATGGCTTCCTCCCCTTTTTCTCTGGGGCCGGACCAAATCAGCTTTTCAAAATCGCCTCAAGTCACAGACGCGCAGCGGACATGCGCGAGCCCTGCATGCTCACCATAAATTCCTGCCGTCGATCATGTTCACCGGCACGGCATCGAGATCGAAATCGTCGAACAGGCGCGCGTTCACGGCAACCTTGGGATTGTCGAAATCGGCCTTGCCGGTCGACCAGTCAGGCGACTCCGAATAGGTGCCGCAGCCGCAGCTCGCGCAGAAATGATGTTTGACTGTGCGACTGCCCCAGAGATAGGTCGCGACATTCTCCGGCGGCGACAGCAGGCGAAATTGTGCCGGCGTGTAATAGGCCCACAACGCGCCCCGCTTGGCGCAGAGTGAGCAGGTGCAGCGCGTCACGCTCGCCGGCACCTCCGTCACCTCGAACACCGTCTCACCGCAATGACAGCTTGCCTCGATCGGCATGGACCCGCTCTCCGTTTTGTCAGGAGATGGTCGTAGCCTGCCCCTGCTGCCAACATGCTGTCAGCAGCGCAACTCCGTCACGGAGCCTCATTCGCGGACAGCCGCCTCGCGTTCGCGGCCACGTGCTCGCGATAGCGCTGGACGATCGCCGCCGGGGTTGCTCCCGCAAGCAGGCTCGCGGCCGCTTCGAAAGCCGCGACGATCTTCTCGCTGACCATCAGCGCGGCCTCCTGCCGGGCGCCCTCGTCGCCATGGCTGAGCTTCTCGCAGCGCAGCCGCACCACCTCGCTCGCTTCGACCGCGAGCATCGCGCCCGCATACCAGGGAAAGCCGTTATCGGATCCGCTGAGCGCCGCATGGCGGTCGAGGGCAGAGAAAGAATGGTGATCGGGCATCGCGGACCTCAAGTTCTTTGAGTGAACGCTCCGATCAATACGCTTCAAATTTGAAGGATCCGGCCGGGGAACTGATTGGATTGGCCGCGCCTGCGACACCCGCAATTAACCAAGGCTCTTGACGCCGACGCTCTGGTTAGCCTACTGGTCTGACCAAGATCAGACCAAAAAGAGACCGGGATGGAAGTGAAGCGAGCCACTGAGGGCGAAAAAGGGTTCGAGAAGGTGTTCGCCTTCCTGCGCGAACGCCTGCTTGCGGGCTCGCTCAAGCCCGGCGACCGCCTGATTTCCGAGCGCGAGCTGGCAACCCTCCTTGGCGTCAGCCGGCCGATCGTCCGTGAGGCGCTGCGCGCCCTCACCGTGCTCGGCATCGTCGAAATCCGCGACCGCATCGGCACCGTGGTGACGCAGCCGGACGTCTCGGTGCTGAACGACTTCTTCACCTTCGCGCTCGCCCAGCAGGCGGACATGCTCGATGACGTCATGCAGGCGCGCGTCGCGATCGAGTGTCAGGCGATCCGCCTCGCCTGCGAGCGCGCCAACATCGCCGATTTCGAACGCCTGCAGCGTGCGCTCGCGAAGATCGGAGAGACGATCGACGAGGCGGATGCCGGCGGCATGGCCGACTTCGAATTCCATCGCGCCATCGTCGTGGCATCGCATTCGGAAACGCTGACGGTCTTGCACGGTTCGCTGGCGGGACTGCTGACGCATTCGCATCGCAGCCGCCGCGAGCTGGTGCAGGCCTTCCCGTCGATGAAGACGTATTTGATCGACGACCACCGGCGCATCTTCGACGCGATCATCGCGCGCGACCCCGAGCGAGCGGATGCGACGCTGCGCAAGCATTTTGCCATTGGCGACGAATACCGCAGGCGCGCGGTCGTCGGCGACATCGACAAGACCAGCGCCTCAGGCTGATCGCGGCAGGCCAACAAGCAAGAAACCAATCAACCAAGAAACGGACGACTGACATGGGACGGAACGACAAGGGCAATGTCGGCTTCATCGGCATCGGCACGATGGGCCGCGAGATGGTGCGCAACCTCCTGGTGGCCGGGCATGCGGTTCGCGTCTTCGATCTGAACGAAGCCGCCTTGGCCGACAGCGTCAAGGAAGGCGCAGCCGGCGCCAACAGCCCCGCCGACGCAGCGCAAGGCGCCGACATCGTCATCACCATGCTGCCCGACACGCCCCATGTCGAAGCGACTATCTACGGCGAGAACGGCCTCCTGAAGTCTCCCCCGCCCGGCAAGCTCATCGTCGACATGAGCACGATCTCGCCGGTCGCCGTCCGCAGCATCCATGCCGACCTGCAAAAGGTCGGCGTCAGCTTCATCGACGCGCCGGTCTCCGGCGGGCCGGTGGGCGCCAAGAACGCTGCGCTCTCGATCATGGCCGGCGGCGATGCGGCTGCCTTTGCGCAGGCAGAACCGTTCTTCCGTGCAATGGGCACGACCATCACGCATGTCGGCGCGTCCGGCGCGGGGCAAACCGTCAAGCTCTGCAATCAGCTGATCTGCGGTATCAACATCCAGGCGATCTGCGAGGCGCTCGCGCTCGGGCGCGCGTCTGGCATCGATCTCAATCTGCTGCGTCGCGTTCTGCTCGGCGGCTCCGCCGCCTCCTGGATGCTCGACAAGCTCGGCCCCGCAATGATCGCGGGCGACGTCTCCGCCGGCTTCCGGATCGATCTCCAGCTCAAGGACCTCCGCCTGGTGCAAGAGCACGCACAGGCGCTGAGCGTGCCGTTGCCCGGAACCGCGCTCGTCACCAGCCAGTACGTGGACGCACGCGCGCATGGCGAAGGCAGCAACGGCAACCAGGCGCTGTTCCGCGTCTATGACCGCATGACCAACCAGGTGACGGGCTGAAGCCGATACGATGAGCCTCCAACTCGACTTTCCCGCGGTGCTGGAGCGTTGGCCAAGTTTTCTGGCCGGCGCGGCGCTGACGCTGGAGTTGGCAGCCTTCGCGACGGTGCTCGGCGCCCTGTTCGGCACGCTCGCAGCCGTCGGCCGCGGCTCCCGAAGCCCGCTGATCGCGGGCGCCTGCAAAGTCTATGTCGAGACCATCCGCAACACGCCGCTGCTGGTCCAGATCTTCCTGGTCTATTTCGGCCTCGCCAGCCTGGGGCTGAAATTCTCCGCCTTCACGGTGGCCGTGGCCGCGTTGACGATCAATGTCGGCGCCTACACCGCCGAGATCATGCGCGCCGGTTTCGAAGCGATCCCGCGCGGACAGATCGAGGCCGCCGAGGGGCTCGCGCTGTCGCGACTGCAGATCTACTGGCACATCATCCTGCTGCCGGCGATCGAGAAGGTCTATCCGGCACTGACCAGCCAGTTCGTGCTGTTGATGCTGGCCTCCTCGGTCTGCTCGCAGATCTCGGCGGAGGAACTCACCGCCGTCGCCAACTACATCCAGTCGGACACCTATCGCGCCTTCGAGACCTACATCATCGTCGCCGTGCTCTACGTCATCCTGTCACTGGTGATGCGCGCGGGCTTCTGGGGCCTCGGCCTCATGCTGTTTCCGCGCCGGCGCCGGCTCGGCACGCCGTTGTGAGATGACCATGGGCGGACATCTCAACATCAATCATCTGATGTTCCTCGGCCAGGGCGCGCTGTGGACGATTGGCCTGTCCGTGATCGCGCTGATCGGCGGCGGCGTCGTCGGCTTCGTGATCGCGCTCGCACGCATCTCGCCGCTCAAATCGGTGCGGATCGCCAGCGGCGTCTATGTCCAGCTGATCCAGGGCACGCCGCTGCTCGTCATCCTGTTCCTCGGCTATTTCGGCCTCGCCGCGATCGGCCTCAAGGTCTCGCCGTTAGCGGCCGCCGGCGCCTCGCTCACACTCTATGTCTCGGCCTATCTCGGCGAGATCTGGCGCGGCTGCATCCAGTCGGTGCCGAAGCCGCAATGGGAGGCCGCCGAAGGCCTCGCGCTGAGCCGGACCCAGCGCATGATGAAGGTGATCCTGCCGCAGGCGATCCGCATCGCGACGCCGCCGACCGTCGGCTTCATGGTGCAGATCATCAAGAACACCTCGCTCGCCTCGGTGGTCGGCTTCGTCGAGCTGATGCGGTCGGGCCAGATCGTCAACAACTCGCTGTTCGAGCCGTTCGCCATCTACGCCATCATCGCCGTCGTCTATTTCGCCATGTGCTATCCCCTGTCCCTGTTCAGCCAGAAGCTGGAACGGCGGATGGGGCGTGGCAGGTCCAACCTCGCACCAGCCTGACATGCAGCAAAACCCCTCCTCCTCCGAACCGATCGTGTCGCTCCGCGATGTACAGAAGAGCTTTGGCCCGCTCCGGGTGCTCGATGGCGTCTCCTTTGCCGTCGAACGCGGCGAGGTGCTGGCACTGATCGGCCGCTCCGGCTCCGGCAAGAGCACGGCGCTGCGCTGCATCGACCGCTTCGAGAAGGTCGACGGCGGCGAGATCGTCGTGTGCGGGCATCGCGTCGATCGTCCCGATGTCGATCTGCGCGCGCTGCGCCAGGACGTCGGCATCGTGTTCCAGAGCTACAATCTGTTTCCACATCTCACCATCGAACAGAACATCACGCTTGCCCCCTGCGCCGTGAAGGGCATGGCCACCTCGCAAGCCAGGGATCTCGCCCGAAAAGTGCTCGCGCAGGTCGGGCTCGAGGAGAAGCTACACGCCTATCCCGAGCAGCTCTCGGGCGGACAGCAGCAGCGCGCGGCGATCGCCCGCTCGCTCGCGATGCAGCCGAAAGTGATGCTGTTCGACGAGGTCACCTCCGCGCTCGATCCCGAGCTTACCGGCGAGGTGCTGAAGGTGATCGAGCAGTTGGCCGCGGACGGCATGACGATGGTGATGGTCACCCACGAGATGGGTTTTGCCAAAGGCATCGCCGACCGGATCGTCTTCATGCATCGCGGCAAGGTCCACGAGACCGGCCCCGCCTCGATCCTGACGTCGCCGGCGACGCCCGAACTCACGCAATTCGTGGGCACTGGAAACTTAAAATCATAACAGGAGAGGAGAACCAAGGATGACAAACAAGACACTGCTGGGGACCGCCGCCGCGCTGTTCGGCCTCGTCATGATATCAGCCACGCCGGCGTCGGCCGACCTGCTCGACGACATCACCCAGGCCAAGAAGATCCGCATTTCGACGGACGTCGCCATTCCGCCCTCGGGCATGATGGACAGCAGCATGAAGCCGACCGGCTCCGACGTCGAAGTGGCGCAACTGCTCGCCAAGGATTGGGGGCTCGAGCTCGAATTCATCCAGACCACCGGCGCGACGCGCATTCCCAACGTCCTGACCGGCAAGGCCGACATCATCATCTCGACCCTGTCGGTAACGCCCGATCGCGCCAAGGTCATCGACTTCACCAAGCGCTATGCGACGCTGCAATCCGATGTCGGCTGCCTCAAATCCTCGACCGTCAAGGACTGGCCCGACCTGAAGGACAAGTCGATCGGCGTCTCCCGCGGCACCACGCAGGACACCACCCTGTCCAACATGAAGGACAAGGACCTCAAGATCTCGCGCTACGACGACGACGCCACGATGGTGACGGCGGCCGTCTCCGGCCAGGTCGACTGCGTCGCCTCGTCGGCGACGATCATCAACCAGATCGGGGTGAAGAACCCGTCGCGTGTGTTCGAGTCCCGGATTCCGCTGGCGACCTTCGACCTCGCGATCGGCCTGAAGAAGGGCGAGCAGCGCCTGATGGACAAGCTCAACGCCTGGATCACCGAGAACGTCAAGAACGGCAAGCTCAACGCGATCTACAAGAAATTCCACGGGGTCGAGCTGCCGCCCGACATGCGCAGCTAAGACCAGGAACAATCGTGACAGCCGCACACGGCTGTCACGACCCATGCAAAATCAAGAAGGACATCACATGCGTCTCGTCATCGGATCCGACCACGCCGGCTGGCCGCTCAAGCAGACCGTTATCGACCACATCCGCAGCCTCGGCCACGACGTCGTCGATGTCGGCTCCCATGACGACAAGCCGGTGGATTTCCCCGACATCGCGCGGGCCGTTGCGCAGAAGGTGACGTCAGGCGAAGCCGCACGCGGCATCATGGTGTGCGGCACCGGCGTCGGCGCCTCGATCGCGGCCAACAAGATGAAGGGCATCCGCGCCGCGGTCTGCCACGACGTTCATTCCGCCCATCAGAGCGTCGAGCATGACGACGTCAACGTCATGTGCATCGGCGCGCAGATCGTCGGCGCCTGGCTCGCCGTGGATCTGGTCTCGTCCTACCTCTCCGCCGAATTCTCGACGGACGAGGATTTTCGCCGCCGCGTCGAGAAGCTCCGCATCATGGACGAGCAAGGCTGACGGCCGGCCCGGATCGCATGCGGTGAGCGATCGGTTCCCTCGCCTGGAATGGATCGCCCGCATCGCCGGCCACGGCTAAACTCTCCCGATTCGTGGAGAGCACCTTGGCCTTTCTCTTCGTCCTCACCGTCGGCCTCATCGCCGGCACCGTCTCAGGCATCGTCGGCACGGGGTCGTCGATCATGCTGATGCCGGTGCTGGTCTATGCCTATGGGCCGAAGGAAGCCGTGCCGATCATGGCGGTCGCCTCCGTGATGGCGAATTTCTCCCGGATCCTGGCCTGGTGGCGCGAGGTCGACTGGCGGGCCTGCGCGGCCTATTCGGTGACGGGCATTCCGGCCGCCGCGCTGGGCGCGCGCACGCTGCTCGCGCTCCCCTCGCACGCCGTCGATCTCGCCATCGGCATCTTCCTGATCGCGATGGTGCCGGTGCGGCACTGGCTGGCGCGGCACGATCTCAAGGCCAATCTCTGGCACCTCGCGATCGGCGGGGCCGTCATCGGTTATCTCACCGGCATCGTGGTCTCGACCGGCCCGCTCAGCGTGCCGCTGTTCCTGTTCTACGGCCTGTCCAAGGGTGCGTTCCTCGCAACCGAGGCGGCCTCCTCGCTCGGCCTCTACTTCGCGAAGTCCGTGACCTTCGAACGTTTCGGCGCGTTGACGCAGGATGTCTTCATCAAGGGCCTGATTGCGGGCTCCTCGCTGATGTCGGGCGCCTTCATCGCGAAACGCTTCGTGCTGCATCTCAAGCCGGAGATGTTCCGCCTAGTGATGGACGCGATCATGATCGCGGCCGGGCTCTCCATGCTCTGGAACGCAACGCAGCCGTAATCGCGCTCAGGCGGCGAATTCGGGCGCGATCGACGGGCCGTCGGCGAGGACGCGGCTCGTCTCAGTGGGCACCGCCTGCTCTTCGAGCCATTGCAGCACGGCGTCGAGCGGCTGCGGCCGATGGTAGTGATACCCCTGCCCGAGCATCACGCCCATCTCGCGCATGGCGTCGGCCTGCTCGGGCCGCTCGATGCCTTCCGCGACGAGCGTCAGCCCCAGTGTGCCGGCGAGCGAGGCGATGCCGCCGACGATCGCCTTGTCTTCCGCGCTGTCAGGGATCTCGCTGATGAAGGCCTTGTCGATCTTGACCTTGTCGAGCGGGAACCGCCGGAGATGCGCGAGCGAGCTGTAACCGGTGCCGAAATCGTCGAGCGCGATGGTTGCGCCCAGGCGCCGCAGGCGGTGCAGCGTCTCGGAGGCGCTGGCGATGTTGTTGATCAGCGAGCCCTCGGTGATCTCGAGCTCCAGCAATGATGCCGCAACGTTGAAGCGCGCGCATGTCGCGCGCAGCTCGGCGGCGAGCGAATGGTCGGCAAGCTCGGACGGCGGCAGATTGATCGCGATCCGGATCTGCGGCCTGCCGGCGGACGCCAGTCGCTGCAGCGCGCGACAGGCATCGGTCAGCACGTAGCGCGTCAGCCGTGCATTGTTGCCGCTGCGCTCGATCAGCGGCAGGAATTCGCCGGGACCGATCAAGCCAAGTTCGGGATGGCGCCAGCGGATCAGCGCCTCGAGGCCGACAACGGCCTGGCTCTCGAGGTCGACCTGGCTTTGATACCAGACCTCGAACTGCCCCTCGGCGAAGCCTGCGGGGATGGCGAGCTCGAGATCCCGGCGGCGGCGATAGTCGCGCTGAAGCGCTTCGTCGAGCACGGCGACCGTGCCGGGCGCCTTGCTCTTGGCATGGTAGAGCGCGATGTCGGCGAGCGCCGGCAAATGCGACAGCTCGGGATCGCCGGCGCGGCGCACGGCAAGGCCGATGCTGGCACGCGGCACGACCTGCTTGTCGTGCAGCCGGATCGGCTCGGAAATCGCATCGAGCAGCTGGCGCGCGAACGCCTGGGCGGTCGCTTCATTGCTGACCTCGGGGCGGATGACGACGAATTCGTCGCCGCCGAGCCGGGCGACCCAATCCTGCGGCTCGACCGCATCGCGAAGGCGTTCGGAGATGTGCACCAGGAACTTGTCTCCGGCATCGTGGCCGAAGGTGTCGTTGATGCCCTTGAAGTCGTCGAGATCGATGAAGCAGAAGGCGATCAGCGAATCCGGCGAGCCGGCGTCGCCGCTCAGGGTCACCAGATGCTCGGACAGCGAGCGGCGGTTGGGCAGGCCCGTGAGCGGATCGTGCGCGGCCATGTGCCCGAGCCGGTCGAGCGCGCCCGACGTCGTGTGCTGCATGGCGTTGAAAGCACGCGCGAGCTGGCCGAATTCGTTCGTCGATTTGATGTCGGCCGGATAGGCGCGCCCGTCCTGCTTGCTGCGCTGGATCGCCGACATGATCGCGGTGAGCGGCTTGCCGATGAAGATGTTGGCCGAGATCCGCATCGCGATCAGGGTGGCAAATGTTGCGAGCAGGCCGACCACCAGCAGCAACATCAGCCGGCTGCCCGTGTCCGCGTAGACCGTCGCATAGGAATAGGCGATCGCGATACGACCGGCCTGCACGGCGATGTTGCCGTTGCTGTAGCGGATCGGACGCGAGACTTCCGATACCGCCTGGTCCGCCGGCCGCGCCACCACCCGCGCGATCGCGACGCCGGTGTCGTCATAAACGGCCGCCGCGGCAATGGTCTCGTCGTGCATGATCTCGTTGAGGACGCTCGTGACCTGATCGTAGCGCATCTTCCAGAGCGGCTCGGCGATCAGTTCGGCGCGGCTCTCAGCCGTGCGGGCAATGCGCGCGTCGAGCTGCCTGATCTGCGACCAGAAGCTCGATGCCTCGACGCCGGCGGAGGCGAGCAGCTGCACAACCAGCAGCACCGGCACGGTGGCCCAGATCATCGCGCGGACCACCGAGCGCGAGCGCGACGGCGCCGTCGCCTGCTGCCTGCGATCCGGATTGGTCATGTCGTCGCCGTTTCGCATCAGTCAGCAGCGCCTTCCGGAAGCGTCAGCGAAGAGATGAGCGCATCGATGGAGAAATCGTACTGGCCGCAGCGCCCTGCCCTCGCCCTGAAGCGCGCGAAATCGATCCGATCAAAGGCGCGCGTCTTGATGAGGTCTCCGACCGATGCGAGATTGTCGCGCGTGATCGCAGACGTCCTGGCCTCGACGCGGGGCGATGCGGTCGCGAAGTCGCAGCCGTCGGCGTAGTCGCGCAGGAGGACGATCGACCAGCCGCCGAGCAGGAAATGTCCGCCATCGGTCATGAGCAGACGGCCCGCCTTGATCTCGCGCAGGGCGTCCTCCGACCAGTTGAGGCCGACCAGCTGGATGTTTCGACCGGGCGTGAGGCCGGCAGCGACCCCCGCCCGAAGCGCGCCGAGCGCCATCGGATCGTTTCCGGCCCAGATGCCGGCGGGCCGGATCTCCTTGCGCGCGGCCCAGCCCAGATAATTCCTGGTGACCTGCTCTGCCTCCGACTGGGTCCAGTTGGCGAACAGCATCCGGTCCACCAC
This sequence comes from Bradyrhizobium sp. Mp27, assembly GCF_029953005.1. Classification (NCBI taxonomy): domain Bacteria; kingdom Pseudomonadati; phylum Pseudomonadota; class Alphaproteobacteria; order Hyphomicrobiales; family Nitrobacteraceae; genus Bradyrhizobium; species Bradyrhizobium sp. Mp27. The sequence continues at coordinate 31,787 of NZ_JASAUS010000024.1, forward strand.
CACGTCGGGCGCGGCGTCCACCGCGAGCTTGAGACCGGCGTTGCGGGCGATCGAGGCCGGCGTGATCTCGTCGCCGCCGATGCCGAGAATGTGGATCTTGCCGTCCGGGCTCTGCCATTTCTCGGCGCGCGCCGCGTTGATCAAGGCATTGGCCATCCTCGCGCCCGCGGTCTGGAGATCGGTCGTGATGTCGCCGAGCCAGGTCTTGAGCTTTTGCCGGGGCGGTCCGAGGCGCGCCGCGTCGTCGCCGATCAGCGTGTTCGAGAGCAGCAGCGTCTTGACCCCGGCGGCCTCGGCCGCCTCCAGGATGGGAACGGCAGCGGATTCCTCGTTCGACAGGACGAGGAAGTCCGGCTTGTCGGCGCGTGCCACCACGCCGAAGCCAAGCTCCTGCATGGTGCGGTAGTTCCGCTCGCTGGTCAGCACCTCGACATGCGCGTCGAGCTTGCGGCCCGCGGCCTGCATGGTCTGCGCAACCATGTCCCAGTAGACCTCGCCGGTCTTGCCGGGGTTGACGAAAACGATGTTGAGACGCCCGGCGTCGGCCGCAACGGCGCCGCCAACCGGCAGAAGAAGGCCGCAGGCCATGCCCACGGCGAGCATTATCCGCAAGACTACCGTCATTCGTTTCGCCATCCCGTATCGGTTTCGAAACTGGACCCGCGTCCGCTAACATTTGGCAAAGTCCGGAACGGCGCGGCGGCGTAGAGCTAACAAAGGGTGTATCGGCTGCGGTGAATTGGGCTAATTGGGGTGCTGGCGATCACCGTCTCCACATGTGATTCCGTGCTATCAGCAAATCTGGAACCTCCGACTCGCTGTCCCCATGGCCAAGAACACGCTTTCCTTCGTCTGCCAGAACTGCGGCGCGGCCTATAACCGCTGGCAGGGCAAGTGCGAGTCCTGCGGCGAGTGGAACACACTTGCCGAGGAGGACACGACCGGCAGCGTACCGGTCTCGATCCGCTCCAAGCGCAAGGGGCGCACATTCGCGCTAGAGAGCCTCGCCGGCAAAAGCCCGGACGCACCGCGCCTGTCCTCGGGCATGACCGAGCTCGACCGCGTCACCGGCGGCGGCTTCGTCCGCGGCTCGGTGCTACTGGTCGGCGGCGATCCCGGCATCGGCAAGTCGACGCTGCTGACGCAGGCCACCAGCATGATGGCGCGCGCCGGCCACCGCATCGTCTACATCTCCGGCGAAGAGGCGGTCGCCCAGGTGCGCCTGCGCGCCGAGCGGCTCGGCCTGTCGGACGCACCGGTGCAGCTCGCGGCCGAGACCTCTGTCGAGGATATTGTCTCGACGCTGTCGGAAGGCGCGGTGCCGCGGCTGATCGTGATCGACTCGATCCAGACCATGTGGACCGACACGGTGGAATCCGCGCCCGGCACGGTCACCCAGGTGCGCGCCTCGGCGCAGGCGCTGATCCGCTTCGCCAAGAAGACCGGTGCTGCCATCATCCTGGTCGGCCATGTCACCAAGGACGGCCAGATCGCCGGCCCCCGCGTGGTCGAGCACATGGTCGATGCGGTGCTGTCGTTCGAGGGCGAAGGCTCGCAGCAATTCCGCATCCTGCGCGCCGTGAAGAACCGCTTCGGCCCGACCGACGAGATCGGCGTGTTCGAGATGACCGGCCTTGGCCTGCGCGAGGTCACCAATCCATCCGAGCTGTTCCTGTCCGAGCGCGATCTGGGCACGCCGGGCACCGCAGTCTTCGCGGGCATCGAGGGCACGAGGCCCGTTCTGGTCGAATTGCAGGCCTTGGTCGCCCCCACCTCGCTCGGCACCCCGCGCCGGGCCGTGGTCGGCTGGGATCAGAGCAGGCTCTCCATGGTGCTGGCGGTGCTGGAGGCCCATTGCGGGGTCAAGCTGTCCGGCCACGACGTTTATCTGAACGTCGCGGGCGGCCTGCGCATCCACGAGCCCGCGGCCGATATGGCCGCCGCGGCCGCACTGGTTTCATCCCTGGTTAATGCGCAGTTACCCACCGATGCCGTCTATTTCGGCGAGATTTCGCTCTCCGGCGTCATCCGCCCGGTGGCGCAGACCCCGGCCCGGCTCAAGGAAGCGGTCAAGCTCGGCTTCAAGCGCGCCGTGCTGCCCGAATCGGCCCGGGGCGGCGATGCTGGCGGCGACGCCGGACTGTCCCTGAACGCGATCAACAGCCTGACAACGCTGGTGGCCGAGATCGCGGCCCGGGGCTCCCGCCGCGGCGACTCGAACCCGCCGGCGGAGAAAAATGCCACACCGGCAAGATTCCGCCGTGGAGAGGGTTAGGCGGAGGTGACGTCCTCCGCCCCCACCGCTATACAGCCGTCACAAAAGCAGCATGGGATTGCGTGGTTGCGGCCTTGCCGGGAACGCCGTCTGGCCCTCACTTAGGGCCACGGCCAAACACCGATTCGCTGAGCACCTTTGAAGTACGAGCGGACCCGACCAGCCGATGCCAGTAACACTCCTCGACCTGATCCTGCTCGGTGTGATGCTGATCTCGGGCCTGCTCGCGATGGTCCGCGGCTTCATGCGTGAAATCCTGTCGATCGCGGCCTGGGGCGCCGCGGCGATCGTGACGCTGTACTCGTTCTCGAAGCTGCTGCCGACCGCAAAGACCTATTTCAACAACGACACGGTCGCGAGCGTCGTCGTGGTCGCCGGCGTGTTCGTGGGCACCCTGGTCGTGGTCTCCGTGATCACGGTCCGGATCTCCGACATGATCCTGGATTCGCGCATCGGCGCGCTGGATCGCACCCTTGGCTTCCTGTTTGGCCTCGCTCGCGGCCTTTTGATCGTCGTGGTCGCGTTCCTGTTCTTCACCTGGCTGGTGCCGGACAAGCAGCGCCCGGACTGGGTCACGGGGGCAAAGTCCCGGGTGGTGCTCCAGGGAACCGGCGATTGGCTGATGGCCCTCTTGCCTGACGACCCCGAGAACACCATCTTGAAGAGATTCAAGAAAAACAAACCAGATGATGATCAAGCTGATTCCGAGCAGCAGCCTTCGGGCAGTGGCGACGGATACAGTAAACCTGCTCGTGACAGCCTCAAGAAGCTGATCGAGAAACCTGCGGCGCGTTGATTAGGCCCTAAAGAGAGGCGCGGACGAGATGCGACACCCTGACCAGGACGCCCAACGTGATCTCGGCCCAGCCGCGCTAGAGCTTCAGGACGACCTGGAGGGCGACACGCTCCGCGAGGAATGCGGCGTCTTCGGCATCTATGGCCACCCTGACGCCGCCGCCATCACCGCGCTCGGTCTCCACGCCCTCCAGCATCGCGGCCAGGAGGCCGCCGGCATCGTCTCCTACGACGGCAGCCGCTTTCACTCGGAACGCCGCCTCGGCCTCGTCGGCGACACCTTCTCCCGCCGCGAGGTGATCGACCGCCTGCCCGGCAACATGGCCGTCGGCCATGTCCGCTACTCCACCACCGGCGCCACCATCCTTCGCAACGTGCAGCCGCTGTTCGCCGAGCTCAATGCCGGCGGCCTTGCGGTCGCCCACAACGGCAACCTCACCAACGGCCTGACGCTGCGCCGCGAGCTCGTGAAGAACGGCGCGATGATGCAGTCGACCACCGACACCGAGGTGATCCTGCATCTCGTCGCGCGCTCCAGGCGCAGCCGCTTCATCGAGCGCTACATCGACGCCCTGCGCGAGATCGAGGGCGCCTATGCGTTGGTTTCGCTGACCAACAAGAAGCTGGTCGGCGCGCGCGATCCACGCGGCATCCGCCCGCTGGTGCTCGGCGAGCTCGACGGTTGCCCGATCCTGACCTCGGAGACCTGCGCGCTCGACATCATCGGCGCGCGCTTCATTCGCGACATCGAGCCCGGCGAAGTCATCGTGTTCGACGAGAACGGCCAGGACATCCACAAGCCGTTCCCGCCGATGGCGCCGCGCCCCTGCATCTTCGAATACATCTATTTCTCCCGTCCGGACTCCATCGTTCACGGCCGCTCGGTCTACGAAGTGCGCAAGGCCTTTGGTGCGCAGCTCGCGCGCGAGAGCCATGTGCCGATCGACGTCGTCGTCCCGGTGCCGGATTCCGGCGTGCCCGCCGCGGTCGGCTACAGCCAGCATTCCGGCGTGCCGTTCGAGCTCGGCATCATCCGCAACCACTATGTCGGCCGCACCTTCATCCAGCCGACGCAGGCGATCCGCGAGTCCGGCGTGCGGATGAAGCATTCGGCCAACCGCGCCGCGATCGAAGGCAAGCGCATCATCCTGATCGACGACTCGCTGGTGCGCGGCACCACCTCGAAGAAGATCGTGCGCATGATGCGCGATGCGGGCGCCAAGGAAGTGCATTTCCGCCTCGCCTCGCCGCCGATCCTCTATCCCGATTATTACGGCATCGACCTGCCGGATCGCGGCGGCCTCCTGGCCGCGACGCATTCGCTGGAGGAGATGCGCGAGATCATCGGCGCCGACTCGCTCGCCTTCCTGTCGATCGACGGCATGTATCGCGCCATGGGCGAGCCCGGCTGCGACCCTGCCAATCCGAAATTCTCGGATCATTGCTTCACCGGGGCGTATCCGACCCACCTCACCGACCAGACCCAGACCGAACAGCAGCCACGGCAATTGTCGCTGCTGGCGGAGGCAAGCTGAGGCGGGGCCGCGACGATGCAGCCGATCATCGCCATTCTCTGCGGAGGGCTTTTGGTCGGCTTCATCGTCTTCACCTTCAGGCAGGGCATGAAGGTGCCGCCTGACGGCTCGGGGAACGGCCCGAACAATAGTACCAATATCCAATAGGGCTGCGGCGGGCGCTCGAGGGCAGAAATTCCGGGCTTGTCCCGGCCATCCACGCCTGTAAAACCCCGCCATGACAAATCGCCTCGCCAACCGCATCGCTCTCGTCACCGGCGCCTCGCGCGGCATCGGCTTCGCCACGGCCAGGGCGCTGGCCAAGGCGGGCGCGCATATCGTTGCGACGGCGCGCACGCAGGGCGGGCTGGAAGAGCTCGATGACGAGATCCGGAAGGACGGCGGCAGCGCCACGCTGGTGCCGCTCAATCTCACCGATTCCGACGGCATCGCGCGGCTCGGCGCCGGCCTGCACGAACGCTACGGCAAGCTCGACATCCTCGTCGGCAATGCCGGCGTGCTCGGCCCCTCCTCGCCGGTCGGCCACATCGAACTGAAAGCCTTCACCGACGTGATGTCGGTCAACGTCTCCGCGAACTTCCAGCTGATCCGCTGCATGGAACCGCTGCTGCGGCAGTCCGATGCCGGCCGCGCCGTGTTCATCACCTCGGGCGCCGCCAACAAGGCCACCGCCTATGTCAGCCCCTACGCCGCCTCCAAGGCCGCGCTGGAAACGCTGGCCCGCGCCTGGGCGCAGGAAACCGCGAACACGCCGCTCCGTGTCAACCTGTTCAACCCGGGCCCGATCCGCACCCGGATGCGCGCCACGTTGATGCCGGGCGAGGATCCGGCGACGCTCGACACACCCGAGCAGGTCGCCGAATTCATCGTGCCGATGTGCGGGCCTGATTGGACCGAGACCGGCAAGTTCTACGACTACAAGACCCGCACGCTGATGAGCTTCCGCTCGCCGGCCTGATTGACTCGCGCGCCTCCCCGCGATTGACTGCCCGCGCTCAAGCGGCGGCAAGCCGCAAGCCAAAAAAGGGAGGTTGCCATGGCGCCGTGGCATGATCGCGCAGGGCTTGTTCGTACAAGGCTCGGCCGTGCGCTCGTACGGGTCTCTCACGCCTTCTCCATCCTGATCGCAGCCATCGCGTTTGTGCTTCCAGGCACGGCGACGGCGGGCGACGTCCCGACCTTCGCGGTCGATGCCTCCTGGCCAAAACAGCTGCCGAACAACTGGATCCTCGGCCAGGTCGGCGGCATCACCGTCGACTGGCAGGGCCATATCTGGGTGATCCATCGCCCGCGCTCGCTCACCGATGACGAGAAAGGCGCGAGCCTCAATCCGCCGCGCTCGAAATGCTGCGTGTCGGCGCCTCCCGTGCTCGAATTCGACGCCGACGGCAATCTGCTGCGGTCGTGGGGCGGTCCGGGCGAAGGCTATGAATGGGTCGGCCGCGAGCACGGCATCGAGGTCGACGAGCGCGGCTTCGTCTGGGTCGGCGGCAACGCCGACAACGACAACGCCATCTTGAAGTTCACGCTCGACGGCAAGTTCGTCGCCCAGATCGGCAAGATCGCGCCGAGCCTCGGCAGCAACGACACCACGCAGCTCGGCAAGCCTGCCGAAACCGCGATCGACAAGGAGGCAAACGAAATCTACGTCGCCGACGGCTACGGCAACCGCCGCGTCATCGTGTTCGATGCGACGACGCTCGCTTACAAGCGGCACTGGGGCGCCTATGGCAACAAGCCCGATGACAACAAGCAGGCGGCGTATGATCCCAAGGCGCCCGTCTCCCAGCAATTCGGAAATCCCGTCCACTGCGTGAAGCTCGCCAATGATGGTCTCGTCTACGTCTGCGACCGCATCAACAACCGCATCCAGGTGTTCAGGAAGGACGGCACCTTCGTGAAGGAGTTCTTCTTCGAGAAGAACACCCTTGGCAACGGCGCGGTGTGGGACGTCGCGATCTGGCCCGATCCGAAGCAGACCTATTTGCTCAGCGCCGACGGCGAGAACAACGAGATCAGGGTGATCAAGCGCGACGACGGCAGCGTGGTCGGCAGCTTCGGGCACAACGGCCGCAATGCCGGGCAATTCCACTGGGTGCATGCGATGGCGGTCGACGCCAAGGGTAACGTCTATACCGCCGAGGTCGACACCGGAAAGCGCATCCAGAAATTCAAGCTGACGTCGGACGCGCTCAAATAGCGTCTCAACACACTTTGCCCAAAGGTTAACCGACGGATGACGCTACGCCGCAGCGTCATCCGGCTTTAGGCGCATTGCCGCCGGCCGTGGGACACGGTAGAGCGATCAGCCGGAACAAGGCTCCGCAAGAGAGCCGTCCGCATATTTGACATTGGAGGAAACCTTTTATGACGACGACGCTCGCGCGCCGCTATGCGGCCCTTCTGGCCTGTGCCACCTTCGGTTTTGCAACATCCGCCTACGCGCAGGACAAGACCGTCAAGATCGGCGTGTTGAATGACATGTCGAGCCTTTATGCCGACATCGGCGGCCCGAACTCCGTGGTCGCGATCAAGATGGCCGTCGAGGATTCCGGCCTGCTCAAGAAGGGCTGGAAGATCGACGTGCTGAGCGGCGATCACCAGAACAAGCCGGACGTCGGCGTCAATCTCGCGCGGCAGTGGATCGACAACGAGAAGGTCGATGCGATCGCCGATACGCCGAACTCCGGCGTCGCGCTTGCGGTCAGCAACCTCGTCAAGGAAAAGAATGCGGTGCTGCTGAATTCCGGCGCCGCCTCTGCCGACTTGACCGGCAAGGCCTGCACGCCGAACACGATCTCCTACACTTACGACACCTACATGCTCGCCAACGGCACCGGCAAGGCGCTGACCAAGGCCGGCGGCGACACCTGGTTCTTTCTCACTGCGGATTATGCCTTCGGCCACGCGCTGGAACGCGACACCACGGCCGTCGTGACGGCGAACGGCGGCAAGGTGCTGGGCAGCGTCAAGCATCCGATCAACAGCTCGGACTTCTCGTCCTTCCTGCTGCAGGCCCAATCGTCCAAGGCCAAGGTGGTCGGCCTCGCCAATGCCGGCGGCGACACCACGAACTCGATCAAGCAGGCGGCCGAATTCGGCATCGTATCGGGCGGTCAGAAGCTCGCGGCACTGCTGCTGTTCATCAACGACGTGCATTCGCTGGGCCTAAAGACCGCGCACGGCCTGACCTTCACCGAGTCCTTCTACTGGGACATGAACGAGCAGACCCGGGCCTGGTCGAAGCGCTTCGCCGCCCTGGCCAGCAAGAACGCGATGCCGTCGATGACCCAGGCCGGCAACTACGCGATGGTGCTGCACTATCTCAAGGCGATGGAAGCGCTCGGCGGCAACCCGCATGACGGCGCCAAGGTCGTCGCCAAGATGAAGGAGCTGCCGACCGACGATCCGCTGTTCGGCAATGGCCCGCTGCGCCAGGACGGACGCCGTCTCATCCCGGCCTATCTGTTCGAGGTGAAGAAGCCCGAGGAGTCGAAGGGCCCGTGGGACTACTACAAGCAGATCGCCACGATCGCGGCGGAAGACGCGGCCAAGCCGCTCAAGGACAGCGAGTGCCCGCTGGTGAAGAAGTAAGACAGTCGACGCTGCCGTAGGGTGGGCAAAGGCGCGTAAGCGCCGTGCCCACCTTCTCTCCGCGAGTTGACGAGGTACCGGTGGGCACGCTTCGCTTCGCTTCGCCCACCCTACGAAACCGTCTTCGTAGTCACCAGCGTCCGCATCGCCATCGCGACACATACCACCATCAAGCCTGCCGCAAGCAGAAATGGCGCGCCGGGCAGATGCCACGGCGCGCTGGCGCCGATGAAATAGGAAAACGTCAGCGTGAACAGGAACGGCCCGACGAGCTGCGAGACGCTCTGCACGCTCGCGGTCGCGCCCTGCAACTGGCCCTGCTGATCGGGCGCGACCAGTCGCGTCATCAGCGATTGCATGGCGGCCCCCGAGATGCCCCACAGCGACATCACGGGAATGCCGATCCAGAACAGCGGGCCGGTCGGCGCCGCGCCGAAGATCACGAAGCCAAGCGCACCACAGCACAGACCGAGCACCAGCGCATTCCGCTCACCGAGCACGCGCACGATCGGGCCGATGGCGAGCCCCTGCACCACCATGGCGCAGATGCCGACCATCGCGAGCGTCAGACCCACGGTCTTGGAATCCCAGCCGTAGCGATAGGTCGCATAAAGCACGAAGGTCGAGGGCAGCACGACATGCGCGACCTGTGCGATGAAGTTGACGATGGATAACGCGGCCAGCGCCGCGTTGGACCGCAGCAAGTGCAGCGCTCCGACCGGATTGGCGCTGGTCCAGCGGAACGGCGCGCGCCGCTCCGGCGCCAGCGATTCCGGCAGGACGAAGAGCCCATAGAGCGCATTGGCAAAGCTCAAAGCCGCCGACGCCCAGAACGGCAGCCGCGGATCGATATCGCCGAGCAGGCCGCCGAGCGCCGGGCCCAGGATGAAGCCGGCGCCGAAGGCAGCTCCAATCCTGCCGAAGACGGCCGCGCGCCGCTCCGGCGGCGTGATATCGGCGATATAGGCAAAGGCGGTGGAAATGCTCGCCGAGGTGATGCCCGAGATCACGCGGCCGATGAACAACCAGAGCAGCGACGGCGCGAGCGCCATCAGCACATAGTCGGCGGCGAGCCCGAAATTCGACAGCAGCACCACCGGCCGCCGTCCGAAGCGATCCGACAGCGCGCCGAGCACCGGCGAGAACACGAACTGCATCAGCGCCCAGGCGGTGCCGAACAGGCCGAAGATGCGGGCCGCATGTGCGGTGTCGTTGTCGACGAAGCTCTCGATCAGCTTCGGCAGGATCGGCATGATTACGCCGAGCGCGAGCATGTCGAGCAGGATGGTGACGAAGATGAAGGCGACGGCACCACGCCGGACCGGCGCAGCGCTTCGCGCCGTCGCCTCGCCGGCATCGTTGCTCACGACGGTCGCTTGCGCTTGTGGGCGAAGGGGTTGGCCTTTTCGCGCAAGGTGATGCGCACCGGCGTACCCGGCAGCTCAAAGGTCTCGCGCATGGAATTGGTCAGGTAGCGCAAATAGGACTGCGGCACCGCGTCCGCGCGCGAGCAGAACAGCACGAAGCTCGGCGGACGCGCCTTGTTCTGCGTGATGTAATTCAATTTGAGCCGTCGGCCGGACACCGCCGGCGGCGGATTGGCCTGCACGGCCTGCTCGAACCAGCGATTGAGCGCGGAGGTCGGCACGCGCCTGTTCCAGACGGCGTAGGCGTCCTGGATCGCCTGCATCAGCCGATCGATACCCTCGCCCATCAGACCTGATACGGCAACGATCGGCACGCCCTTGATCTGCGGCAGCCAATGGTCGGCATCCCGGCGCAGGCCCGAGATGGCGCCGCCGCCCTTGGTCTCCATCAAATCCCATTTGTTGACGGCGAGCACGACCGCGCGGCCCTCGCGCTCGATCAGATCGGCGATGCGCAGGTCCTGCTCCTCGAAGCGGTTCTGCGTGTCCATCATCATCACGACGACTTCGGCAAAGCGCACCGCGCGCAACGCGTCGGCGACCGAGAGCTTCTCCAGCTTTTCCTCGATGCGCGAGCGACGGCGCAGGCCGGCGGTATCGAACACGCGAAAATCGCGGCCCTTCCAGTTGATCTCGACCGCGATGGAATCGCGCGTGGTGCCGGCCTCCGGGCTTGTCAGCAGGCGCTCCTCGCCGAGCAGATGATTGATCAGCGTCGACTTGCCGGCATTGGGCCGGCCGACGATGGCGACGCGGATCGGACGCGTCGCGGCCTCCTCCTCGGTCAGCGGCTCGTCGTCCTCGGCTTCATCTTCGTCGACAGGCTCCGGCATCAACTCGCGGAGGGCGTCATACAACTCGCCCATGCCCTCGCCATGCTCGGCCGAGATCTGGATAGGATCGCCGAGGCCGAGCGCAAAGGCCTCCATCGCGCCGGCATCGCCATGCTTGCCTTCGCTCTTGTTGGCGACCAGCAGCACCGGCTTGTCGGCCTTGCGGGCGAAATCGGCGAAGGCGCGGTCGGTGGGCGTCAGGCCGATGCGGGCATCGATGACGAAGAACAGCGCGTCAGCCTGTGCGATCGCGGCCTCGGTCTGCTCCTGCATGCGCGCGGTCAGCGAGCCCTTGGCGCCCTCGTCGAGGCCGGCGGTATCGATGATGGTGAATTCGAGATCGCCGAGCCTGGCCTCGCCTTCGCGGCGGTCGCGGGTGACGCCCGGCAGGTCATCGACGAGCGCCAGCTTCTGCCCAACCAGGCGGTTGAACAGCGTCGATTTGCCGACATTGGGCCGGCCGATAATAGCAATCGTGAAGGACATCGTCATTCGTGCGCTGCGAAGGCCGCGCCTGTCAATGTAATGAAGGGATCAGCGCGAAAAGCTGCCGCTCGGCATCGGTGCCGGGAAAGCTCCCTGCGATTGCTGCTGGGTGGTCTGGGTCGGTTGCGCCTGCTGGACGGGTTGATCAGGCGGCGGGGCGGTGGTGCGTTTGCGCACGATCTTCTGCTTGGGCGGCGGAGCGGCAGTGGGCGGCGCGGCCTCCGGCTGGGCCTCGCCGTCGACCTCGCCCGCCGGCGCCTCAGCGGGCGCGGCCGCGGTGCTGGCAGGCTGTTTGGTCTTCTTCGCCTTGGCACCCTTTGCCGGCTTGGCCTCGGGCGGCGGCTCGGCGGGCAGAGCCGCGACGGCCGGCGCGTTCGGGTCCGGCTGCTGCTGTGCGCCCTTGTACATCTCCCGCGGCACGCCCTGCTCGAGGCCCGGAACGCCCTCCGGGAAGACCGGCTTGCGGTCGCCCGGCAGCTTCTTCTTGGTGTCGAGGAAGTCGAGCATGTCGCTTGGATCGAAGCTGGAGCAGCCGCCCAGGATGCCCGTGAAGGCGATCAGGACGGCGGCTGCGATCAAGCGTGGCGTGCGGCGCATCTTGTGTCTCGTCTACGTCAGAGAGCCCGAAGGTCAGCTCTTGGTCAGCTTTTGGGGACGGGCGGCAGCAGGGCCTGGAGCGCCTCGGCGCGTGAGCGCAAACCGGGCGGCGTTTCGCCGTCCTCGGCAATCGCGTCGAGCCATTTGCGGGCCGCGGTCATGTCGTTGTTGCGCCAGGCCGACAGCGCCAGCAACTCGCGGGCGCTATGGCGGAACGTGGATTTGGGCGCGGCGGAGGACTCCAGCCGCTGCTGCATGTCGGCATAGGACGCGCTGTCGACCAGCAAGCCGGCGGCGCGGAGCTTCGCCAGATCCTGCCACTCGCCACCGATGCTGCGATCGGCGGCGATGTCGTCAAACATCTTGGCGGCCGCCTTGGGGTCGCGGGGCGCTGCCTCGGCCGCGGCACGCAGCCGCGCTAGGGTGCGATAACCCGAGGGAGCCTTGGCGGCGAGCTCGGTGAAGGCGGCCTCGGCCTCCGCGTGCTTGTCCTGGTCGGACAGCTCAGCGGCCTTCTCGAAGGCGGCGCCGGCCTCAGCGGCTTTCTTGCCCTCCAGATACTGGTAGCCGCGCCAGCCGCCGACGGCGGCCACGATCAGCACCATCAGGGCAATGAAGACAATCGAATACTTGTCCCACAGCTTCTTGAGCTGTTCGCGACGTACTTCCTCGTCGACTTCGTCAAATAATTCAGACACTTATGCTAATCCCATGCCCGTCCGGGTGCGCGCGCCAATGCGTTCGCGTCAGGAATCCCGTCCCCCACGTGGCGGCGGGGTACCCTAACGATATGGCGGTGGCAAGGCAAAGCGAGCCCAATCAAGGCGTTAACCACCCGGAACAGCCCGGAGTCGCCTGCCCGGCTCAGGTTCCCAGGAGCTCCCGCAGCTGCCGCTTCAGCACCTTGCCATTGGCATTGCGCGGCAGCGGCTCGGGGGTGATCGCCATGGTTTCGGGGACCTTGTAGTCGGACAGCCGCTCCGCGCACCAGGCGCGCAAGGCTTCGCTCGCCACCGGCGCGCGCGTCACCACCACGGCGTGGACGCGCTCGCCCAGCACTGGGCAGGCCTTGGCAATGATCGCGCTCTCGACCACGGCGGGGTGGCCGGCCAGCACGGACTCGACCTCGGCCGAATAGATCTTCAGGCCGCCGCGATTGATCATGTCCTTCTGCCGGTCGAACACGCGGACAAACCCCGCCGCATCGACCGAGCCGAGATCGCCGGAATGCCAGAATCCGCCCGTGAAGCTTTCGGCCGTCGCCTTCGGGTTATTCCAGTAGCCCTTGATGACGGAGGCGCTCTGGATCCAGAGCTCGCCGATCTCGCCAGCGGGCAGCTCGCGCCCGTCCGCTCCCATCGCGACGATGCGGGCACCGGGACACGGCAGGCCGACACTGTCGATGTGGCTCGCGGTCAGCTCGCCCGGCATGATCGTCGAGGGCGACGTCGTCTCGGTCGAGCCGTAGCAGTTCGCGAGCTTCAGGCCGGGAATCGTCGCCTTGAGCTTCTCGATGGTCGCGACCGGCATCGGCGCGCCGCCAAAGCCACCGATGCGCCAGCTCGAGAGATCGTAGCTGTCGAAATCGGGCTGGAGCAGGCAGAGATTGTACATCGCCGGCACCATCACCGTGTAGGTGACGCGCTCGCGCGCGGCGAGCTTGAGATAATCGGCAGCCTTGAACTCCGGCATGATGATCAGCGCGCCGCCGCAGCGGATCATGGTCGTGATGTTGGCGACGACGCCGGTGACGTGGCCGAGCGGCACCGCCGCGATCGAGCGGTCCGCTTCCGTCAATTGCAGGCAGGAGACGAACACCATCGAGGAATGAACGATGTTGCAATGGGCGAGCATCGCGCCCTTCGGCTTGCCCGTCGTGCCCGAGGTGTAGAGGATCATCGCGGTGTCCTCCTCGCCGATCTCGACCGGCGCCGGTGCCGGGACGTTGTCGGCGAGCACGGCGAAACGCGACAGGGCCTGATCGCTGTCGATGGCGATGCGGTGGATGACATCGGGGACGTGAAGCGCATCGGGCAGCCGCCCGGTGAGCCCTGCTTCATGGATCAGGATCTTGGCGCCGCAATCGGCGAGGACATAGGCGATCTCGGGCTTCTGCTGGCGCGTGCCGAGCAGCACCGTCACCAGCCCCTCATGCGCGGCGGCAAACAGCAGCAGCGGAAATTCGATGCGATTGCCGAGCAGGATCGCGACGCGATCGCCACGCTGCAGGCCGAGCTTGCGAAAGCCGGCCGCGATCCGCGCGGCCTGCTCCACGGCCTGCCGCCAGCTCAACCGGACATCGCCTGCGATCAGCGCTTCGCCGTCCGGATTGCGGGCGCAAGCGTCCGCGATCATCGCCCACAGGCTCGCCGGCCGGTCGCAGAAGGCCGGCACCACCCGATCGCCAAAGCGCGCCTCGAAACGCATCGGAGGGATCTGAGATTGCGACCAGTCCATCGGAATGCCCTCGGCTTGTTGCTTTGTCACGTTCCGCGCACGGCTGCGCGGAACAGTCTTGCGCTGATCGGCTGTCGTTAGCCCCCCATGACGGGAACGCCGATCACAACCGGGTGGAACGCGAAGGCCAGCGCGAGATAAGCGACGACACCGACTGCAACGGCGATCAAATCATTGGTGACCCCACCGACCGGAATAGGCGGGCCGCCGCCATCGGTGCGATGCTTCAGCGAGATGCGGTCGTACACGGCCCAGCCCAGGAACGAGCCAAACAGGATGATCGAGCCGAGATCGCCATTGGCGAGCAGATGTGCGGCCGCCCACAATTTGATGCCCGCCAGCATCGGATGCTTCAGCGTCGCATAGATGCGCCCGCGCAAGTAGGAGGCCACCACCAGAATGACAGCGGGCAGCATCAGCGCGACTGCAATGTGCTTGAATGCGACCGGCGGCTCCCAAACCGGGATCATTCCGGCAGCGCGATAATGGGCAAAGCCCCAGATGATCAACGCCAGTCCCGCAAGCGAGACCGCGGCATAAACGATCTTGTAGGTCCCCTCGCCCAGTCTCGCGATCGCTTGCGCGCGCGCCTCTCGTTTCGTTGTGAAAACATGGGCCGCAAAAAACAGCATCAGCCCCAGGATCATGACCAGCAGACCCACGACATCCTCCCCTCAACCAGCGCCCCCGCACATGGCGTATCATCGATTGGGCGCAGGTCGCAACTCTCACGCCTCATGGTCAGGCGTGAAGGCCCGGCTGCTGCAACAGCGCGGCCTTCATCCTGCGAGACGCGCGCAAGCGCGGTCCTCAGGACACGGGGATAGAGCTATTTTCCAAGCTCGCGATTATCGACATAGCGGATCGCGATCGGACGCCCAGCCAGCGCGCCCCCGAGGCCGCTGGTGAATTTGAGCGGCAGGCAGGCTTTCAGCGATGAATTGATCGCGTTGAGATAGGTCGTTCGGGTATCGGCCGGGACGCCCGCGGTCGCATAGGTCAGCTGCGGCGGACCGATCATGCCGCCCGCCTTGTTGAAGCTGAAACGCACCGCCATCTGCATGCCCGCGCGCGCATTGTCCGATGGTGGCGACCAGCAGGTGCGCAGCTCGGCGAAGAGATCGCCGATCGTATCGAGATCGTGATCCGGCTTTTGATATTTGGCGCGATCGGCCTCCGCCGGCACGGTTTCGATCGTGAGCTGGAGGTTCTGACCATAGGGATAATCGATCTCGGGAATGCAGGGGCCGGGCTCGAGCGGGCTGCAGTAGTACGGCGTGCAGGGCCGGCCGTCGAGCACGCTGCACGGCTCATGCGAAAACGGGATCGGATTGATCTGGCGGCGCTGCGCGTCGGCGGCAACCGTCGATATCGCCAGCAGGAGAAAAACCAGGATGCCGCGCCACATGATGCGAGCTCACAATGTCACACGAACCAACGTGGCATCGACAATGAACCCGTCAAGCCTGCGGCTGTTCACATGCTCGCGTTTAGCTCCGGTGTCGTCGCCCGGCTCGACCGGGCGACCCAGTACTCCGAGACGGCGGTGATGGAATCGAGAGGCTGCGGCGTACTGGATTCCCCGCCTTCGCGGGGAATGACAGCGGAGTGTGGCCTCTACCCCTTCTTCTTGACGTCCTTGACGTTCGTGAACTCGATGCCCGCGGCGCGTTCCCTGGCGTAGCCGAGATAGAACTCGTTTCTCGCCAGATACACGGGATCGCCGTCGACATCGTCGGCGATGCTCGAGGTG
The DNA here is from genome assembly GCF_029953005.1 of Bradyrhizobium sp. Mp27. Taxonomy (NCBI): domain Bacteria; kingdom Pseudomonadati; phylum Pseudomonadota; class Alphaproteobacteria; order Hyphomicrobiales; family Nitrobacteraceae; genus Bradyrhizobium; species Bradyrhizobium sp. Mp27. The sequence goes on from NZ_JASAUS010000024.1 coordinate 47,539, forward strand.
TTGGCGGCGATGAAAGTGTCGAGCTTCTTGCGGTCCTCCGAGGAGACCCAGCGCGCGAGCTGGAACTCGCTGACCTCGAACTCGACCGGCAACGAATATTCAGCCTCAAGGCGTGCCTTCAGCACGTCGAGCTGCAGCGCGCCGACCACGCCGACCAGCGCCGGTGCGCCGTCGCGCGGGCGGAACACCTGCACCACACCCTCTTCCGACATCTGCTGAAGCGCTTCCTTCAGCTTCTTCGCCTTCATCGCGTCGGTGAGACGCACGCGGCGGACGATTTCCGGCGCGAAGCTCGGTACACCGACGAAGGTGAAATCCTCGCCCTCGGTGAGGGTGTCGCCGATGCGCAGCGTGCCGTGATTGGGAATGCCGACGACGTCGCCGGCGAAGGCTTCGTCCGCGACCGAACGGTCCTGCGCGAAGAAGAATTGTGGGCTCGACAGCGGCATGCTCTTGCCGGTGCGCACGAGCTTCGCCTTCATGCCGCGGCTGAGCTTGCCGGAACAGAGGCGCGCGAACGCAATGCGGTCGCGGTGGTTCGGATCCATGTTCGCCTGGATCTTGAACACGAAGGCGCTCATGCGCGGATCGGTGGCCTCGACCTTGCGCTGGTCGCTCTCCTGCGCGCGCGGCTCCGGCGCGAACTTGCCGAGGCCTTCCAGGAGGTCGCCGACGCCGAAATTGCGCAGCGCGCTGCCGAAATAGACCGGCGTCAGATGGCCCTCACGAAAGGCCGCGAGCTCGAACGGTTTTGAGGCCTCGGTGACGAGCTCGAGCTCGTCCTTCACCGCGGAGACGTCGAGATTGGCGTTGAGCTTGGCCAGCTCCGCGATCTCGATCTGCTGGGCCGCGCCGGTCTTGGCGCCGCCGCCTTCGAGCAGGCGCACGCCGCCGTTGGCGACGTCATAGGTACCGAGGAAATCACGGCCGCGGCCGACCGGCCAGGTCATCGGCGTGGTGTCGAGCGCCAGCGTCTTCTCGATCTCGTCGAGCAGCTCGAACACGTCGCGGCTCTCGCGGTCCATCTTGTTGATGAAGGTGATGATCGGGATATCCCGAAGACGACAGACCTCGAACAGCTTTCGCGTGCGCGCCTCGATGCCCTTGGCGGCGTCGATCACCATGACAGCGGAGTCGACGGCCGTGAGCGTACGGTAGGTGTCCTCCGAAAAGTCCTCGTGGCCCGGCGTGTCCAGCAGATTGAACACAAGACCCTCGAACTCGAAGGTCATGACCGAGGTCACGACCGAGATGCCGCGCTCGCGCTCGATCTTCATCCAGTCCGAACGGGTGTTGCGCCGCTCGCCCTTGGCCTTCACCTGGCCGGCGAGATTGATGGCGCCGCCGAACAGCAGCAGCTTCTCGGTCAGCGTGGTTTTGCCCGCGTCCGGGTGGGAGATGATCGCGAAGGTGCGCCGCCGCGCCACCTCGGTGGCAAGCGGGGAACGGGCCGGCGAGTCGGCTGATATGGCGATGTCGGACATGGCGGGAGCGTTTGGCAGGGAAAATGGGCCTGATCAAGCCTCATGTGGGGATTGCGGAGCCCCTCGGCCAGCCCCATATCCGCTCCCGGGGAGGACGGCCTCCCCCCTCATCAGCATATCCGCCGCGGGGACGACCCTGCCTTGAATGGAGGGTCGTCATGGCTTGGAGCATCCTGTTCGTCGCCGGTCTTCTCGAGATTACCTGGGCGATCGGCCTGAAATACACCGAGGGCTTTACCAAGCTTGTTCCGTCCGTCATCACGCTCGCGGCGATGGCCGGCAGCGTCATCCTGCTCGGACTTGCTCTCAAAACACTGCCCGTCGGAACCGCCTATGCGGTCTGGACCGGCATCGGCGCGGTCGGCACCGCCGCGCTTGGCATCATCCTGTTCGGCGAGCCGGCCACCGCGTTCCGCCTCGCCAGCATTGGGCTGATCGTCGCCGGCATCGCCGGGCTGAAATTCGTCACCTGACGAAAATCTGGACCGCCCACCAGGTCAGCGCCGCGACAATGGCCGAGGCCGGGATCGTGATCACCCAGGCATAGACGATCGAGCTCGCGACGTTCCAACGCACCGCCGAGACGCGGCGGGCCGCGCCGACGCCGACGATCGCGCCGGTGATGGTGTGGGTGGTCGAGACGGGAACGCCGAGGAAGGTCGCCATGAACAGGGTCGCGGCGCCGCCGGTTTCGGCGCAAAAGCCCTGCATCGGCGTCAGCTTGGTGATGCGCAGGCCCATGGTGCGGACAATGCGCCAGCCGCCCATCAGCGTGCCCAGGGCCATCGCGGCCTGGCAGGACAGCACCACCCAGAACGGCACCGAGAATTCGCCGCCGAGATGCCCTTGCGAATAGAGCAGCACGGCGATGATGCCCATGGTCTTCTGGGCGTCATTGCCGCCATGGCCGAGCGAATAGAGCGAGGCGGAGGCGAATTGCAAGATGCGGAAGGCGCGGTCGACCGCGAACGGTGTCGAGCGCACCGAGAGCCAGGACACGATCGCGACCAGCATCATTGCAAGCAGGAAGCCGACCAGCGGTGACAGCACGATCGCCAGCACAGCCTTGGACAGGCCACTCCATACCGCCGCCGAGATCCCCGCCTTGGCCATGCCGCCGCCGACAAGACCGCCGATCAGCGCATGCGAGGAGGAGGATGGGATGCCGAGCCCCCAGGTCACCAGGTTCCAGACGATCGCGCCGACAAGGGCCGCGAAGATCACCTGGGCGTCGACCACCGCGGGATCGATGATGCCGGTGCCGATGGTCTGGGCAACATGCAGCCCGAACACCATGAAGGCGATGAAATTGAAGAACGCGGCCCAGAACACCGCGAATTGCGGCCGCAGCACGCGGGTCGAAACGATGGTCGCGATCGAATTGGCCGCGTCGTGCAGGCCGTTCAGGAAGTCGAACAGCAGCGCGACGGCGATCAAGCCGACGAGGACAGGAAGTCCGAGCGCAGCATCCACGGCGCGACCCCTGCCCTAAACTTGCTCTATGACGATGCTGTTGATCTCGTTCGCGACGTCGTCGAAACGGTCGGCCACCTTTTCGAGGTGGTCGTAGATCTCGACGCCGACGATGAAATCCATCGCGCTGCCATCACGATGCTTGAGGAACAGCTCCTTCAGCCCGATGTCATGGAGATCGTCGACCCGGCCCTCCAGCTTGCCCAGCTCTTCCGTGATCGCGGTCAACATCGCGACGTTCGGGCCGATCGACTGCATCAGCGGCAACGCGCGCCCCACGAGATTGGCGCATTCGATCAGGAGCCCGCCAATCTCCCGCATCGGCGGCTCGAAGGTGCGGACCTCGAACAGCATCACGGCCTTGGCCGTCTGCTGCATCTGGTCGATGGCGTCGTCCATCGAGGTGATCAGATTTTTGATGTCGCCACGGTCGAAAGGGGTGATGAAGGTGCGGCGCACCGCCGTCAGCACCTCACGGGTGATGTTGTCGGCGTCGTTCTCGAACTGGTTGACACGCTGGCAGTAGACCGGCGTCTCCTCGCCCCCGTTGAGCATGCCCTGGAGTGCGATCGAGCCCTGGATCACGGTCTGTGCATGGCGGTCGAACAGGTCGAAGAACCGTTCTTCCTTGGGCAGGAAAGCGCGAAACCATCGCATCATGGGGATAGGCTACCGGTTGGAAATGGCCCGGCCCGAATTGGCCGTCACAAAAGTGTCATAGACCATTTCCGCTCCGCGCGCGTGTCATCTCACGCCCGCGGAGCCGGATCATCCACCGGATTCGCACACCAATTAAATTGGTGTGATATCAAAGACTTATAGCGAGCGGCGGAAGTAATGGGCGATTTCGCCGATGACGCCGCGACGGAAGGTGAGCACGCAGACCACGAAGATCGAGCCCTGGATCACCGTCACCCACTGGCCGAAGCCGGCCAGATATTGCTGCATGGCGATGATCGCGAAGGCGCCGACCACGGGACCGAAAATGGTGCCGAGACCGCCGACCAGCGTCATCAGCACGACCTCGCCCGACATCGTCCAGTGCACGTCGGTGAGCGAGGCATTCTGCGCCACGAACACTTTCAGCGAACCGGCAAAGCCGGCCAGCGTGCCCGACAGGACGAACGCCAGGAACTTGTACTGATCGGTCCGGTAACCAAGCGAGATCGCGCGCGGCTCGTTCTCGCGGATCGCCTTCAGCACCTCGCCGAACGGCGAGTTGATGATCCGGTAGATCAGCAGGAAGCCGGCGAGGAAGCCGACCAGCACGACATAATAAAGAACCGTCGGCTTCGAGAGATCGAACACACCGAACATGCGCCCCTGTGGAATGCCCTGGATGCCGTCCTCACCATGGGTGAACGGCGCCTGGAGGTAGATGAAGTACAGCAGCTGCGACAGCGCCAGCGTGATCATCGAGAAGTAGATGCCCTGGCGGCGGATCGAGATGTAGCCAGTGATCAGCGAGAGCCAGAAAGCCGCGACGATTCCGACGAGGATGCCGAGCTCCGGCGGCAGCGCCCACACCTTCAGCGCATGCGCGCTGCAATAGCCGGCGGTACCGAGGAACATCGCGTGGCCGAACGACAGCAAGCCGCCATAGCCGATCAGGAGGTTGAAAGCACAGGCGAGCAGCGCGAAGCACAGCGCCTGCATCACGAAGAACGGGTAGATGCCGCTGAATGGCACTGCGGCCAGCAGCAGTGCCATCAGGACGAATACGATCATCTCGTCTCGAATGGCGCGCGGGGTCACCGGCAGCGTGTCGTCCGTCAAGGCTGTCATATCAGGCCGCCCTTCCCGTCAATCCCGTTGGCTTCACCAAGAGCACCAGCACCATCAGCACGAACACGACGGTGTTGGAGGCCTCGGGGTAGAAATACTTGGTCAGGCCCTCGATCACACCGAGCGCAAAGCCGGTGATGATGGAGCCCATGATCGATCCCATGCCGCCGATCACGACCACTGCGAACACGACGATGATGAGGTCGGCGCCCATCAACGGCCGCACCTGGTTGATCGGTGCCGAGAGCACGCCAGCGAGCGCCGCAAGGCCAACGCCAAGACCGTAAGTCAGCGTGATCATGCGCGGCACGTTGATGCCGAAGGCGCGAACCAGTGTCGGATTCTCAGTGGCGGCGCGCAGGTAGGCACCGAGCCGCGTCTTCTCGATCAGGAACCAGGTCGCGATACACACCACCAGCGAGAAGATGACGACCCAGCCGCGATAGATCGGCAGGAACATGAAGCCGAGATTCATGCCGCCCTTGAGCTGGTCCGGAATGGCGTAAGGCAGGCCGGAGGAGCCGAAATAGTTCTGGAACACGCCCTGCACGATCAGCGCGATGCCGAAGGTCAGGAGCAGACCATAGAGGTGGTCAAGCCCCGTCAGCCATTGCAGCATGGTCCGTTCCAGGATCATACCGAAGATGCCGACGATAATCGGCGCCAGGAGTAGCGCCCACCAGTAATTGATGCCGCCGAGGTTCAGCAGGAAATAGGCAACGAACGCGCCCATCATGTAGAGCGCGCCGTGGGCGAAATTGATGATGTTGAGCATGCCGAAGATCACGGCAAGCCCGAGACTGAGCAGCGCGTAGAACGAGCCGTTGATCAATCCCACCAGTAGCTGAGCGTAAAGAGCCTGCATCGATCCCGCACCCGGTCCCTTCGGCGTTCCCTGAAAATCGCCCGCAGGCCGGATGGCCTGCGGGCGGTTATCTTACTTCTTCAAGAGCGCGCACTTGCTCTCGGACAGCGGCGTGAAAGCCTGGTCGCCCGGCACGGTGCCGACCAGCTTGTAGAAGTCCCACGGCCCCTTGGACTCCGAGGGCTTCTTCACCTCGAACAGATAGGCGCTGTGGATGGTGCGGCCGTTCGGCTGGATCTCGCCCTTGCCGAACAGGTCGTCCTCCGTCGGCAACGACTTCATCTTCTCGACGACCTTGACGCCGTCATGGGGATTGCCGCCGAGCGCTTCCAGCGTTTTGAGATAGTGACGCACGCCCGCATAGACGCCGGCCTGCACCATGGTCGGAGGAGCGTTGTTCTTCATCTTGTCGGAGAAGCGCTTGGAGAAGGCCCGGGTCTTGTCGTCCATGTCCCAATAGAACGTCTCGGTGAAGTTGAGGCCCTGCGCGGTCTCGAGGCCAATCGCCTTGACGTCGGTCAAGAACAGCAGCAGCGCCGCGAGCTTCTGTCCACCCTTGACGATGCCGAACTCGGCCGCCTGCTTGATCGAGTTGGTGGTGTCGCCGCCGGCATTGGCAAGGCCGATGATCTTGGCCTTGGACGCCTGCGCCTGCAGCAGGAACGACGAGAAGTCGGGCGTGTTGAGCGGATGCTTAACGCCGCCGACGACCTTGCCGCCGTTGGCGGTGACCACGGCCGTGGTATCGCGCTCGAGCGCCGCACCGAAGGCGTAGTCCGCGGTCAGGAAGAACCAGCTGTCACCACCGGCCTTCACCAGAGCCTGGCCCGTGGTGTGGGCCAGCATGTAGGTGTCGTAGGTCCAGTGCACGGTGTTGGGCGAGCACTGCGCGTTGGTCAGATCCGAGGTCGCCGCTCCCGAGTTGATGTAGACGCCGTTCTTTTCCTTGACGACGTTGTTGACGGCGAGCGCCACGCCGGAGTTCGGCACGTCGACGATGACGTCGACTTTCTCGACGTCGAACCATTGCCGCGCGATCGCTGTGCCGATGTCGGGCTTGTTCTGGTGATCGCCGGAGATGATGTCGATCTTCCAGCCCTTCGCAGCAAGGCCGGAATCTTCAACGGCCATCTGGGCGGCGAGCGTCGAGCCGGGACCGCCGAGGTCGGCGTAGAGGCCGGACTGATCGGACAGCGCGCCGATCTTGACGGTCTTGTCCTGCGCGAAGGCTACGCCGGCGGTGGTCACGGCCAACGCCGTGCCGAGCAGAAACGATGCAATCGACTTTGTCTTCATGCTACTTCCCTTGTGAATTTTCTGTTGGCCGTTTGAGGCTTGGCCGTTCTAGACGCCGAGATAGGTGTGGAGCTTGTCCATGTTGGCGGCAAGCTCCGAATTGGAAAATCCGTCAATGATCTTGCCGTGCTCGACCACGTAATAGCGGTCGGCGACGGTGGATGCGAACCGGAAGTTCTGCTCGACCAGGAGAATGGTAAAACCCTCCTTCTTGAGCCGCGCAATGGTGTGGCCGATCTGCTGGATGATGACCGGCGCAAGACCTTCGGTCGGCTCGTCCAGCATCAGGAAGCTCGCGCCGGTGCGCAGGATGCGCGCGATCGCGAGCATCTGCTGCTCACCGCCGGAGAGCTTGGTGCCCTGGCTATTGAGACGTTCCTTCAGATTCGGAAACAGATCGAAGATCTGCTCGAGTGGCAATCCGCCCGGGCGAACCACCGGCGGCAGCAACAAATTCTCCCGCACATCGAGACTGGAGAAAATGCCGCGTTCCTCCGGGCAGAACGCGATGCCCATCCGCGCGATCCTGTCGGAGGTCGCGCGGATGATGTCCTGATTGTTGAACTTCACCGAGCCGGTCCGCTTGCCGATGATGCCCATGATCGACTTCAGCGTGGTCGTCTTGCCGGCGCCGTTGCGGCCGAGCAACGTGACGACCTCGCCCGCGTTCACGTCGAAATTGATCCCGTGCAGGATGTGGGACTCGCCGTACCATGCTTCCAGGTTGCGGACCTGGAGGATGTTACCGCCGGTTGCGGCTTTTGCGGGAGCGTCCGCGATTGCAGTCTCAGGCATGACCGGCTCCCAGATAGGCTTCCTTGACGCGCTCGTCCTTGGTGAGCTCGCTGTAGTGACCTTGCGCCAGCACCTGCCCACGGGTCAGCACGGTGATGATGTCGGAGAGATTGGCGACGACGCTCAGATTATGCTCGACCATCAGGATGGTATATTTCGCCGAGATGCGCTTGATCAGCGCCGCGATCTTGTCGATGTCCTCGTGGCCCATACCCGCCATCGGCTCGTCCAGCAGCATCATCTCCGGGTCGAGCGCGAGCGTGGTTGCGATCTCCAGTGCGCGCTTGCGTCCATAGGGCATCTCGACCGCGGGCGTATTGGCAAACTCGCTGAGGCCGACATCGTTCAACAGTTCACGCGCGCGATCGTTGAAGCGATTGAGCACGGACTTGGAGCGCCAGAAATCGAAGGAACTGCCGTGCTGGCGCTGGAGCGCGACGCGAACGTTTTCCAGCGCGGTGAGATGCGGAAATACCGCCGAGATCTGGAATGATCGCACCAGTCCCAGGCGCGCCACATCGGCCGGCGCCATCGCCGTGATGTCCTGCCCCTTGTACAGAATCTTGCCGGCGGACGGTTTGAGGAACTTGGTCAAAAGATTGAAGCACGTCGTCTTGCCCGCCCCGTTCGGGCCGATCAACGCATGAATGCTCCCACGGCGAACCTTGAGCGCAACGTCGCGGACGGCGAAGAAGCCCGCGAACTCCTTGGTCAAGCCTTCCGTTTCGAGAATGAACTCATCGGCCAAACAGATTTCCCCCTGCCCGCACAATACGCGTGGCTGTCCTTAGTTACTTCGGCTTTCCGGGGGCCTTGGAGCCTGTCCCGGAACGTCGCCTCCGGGCGCGGAATATGCCGGAGGTGACGGGGGTTAGGCAAGGCGGAAAGCTGAGCAGATCAGGTCTCCGGCCGGGAGGCTTATGCTCCCTTAGTCGGACGCGTTTTGATGTCGCCTGCCCGGCCTCCCGGTTCGCAAGGCACCGGTCATCAAGCCGTCGTTAACGGTCTTTCATCCCGCGCGCCAGCCTTCATAGAAAATTTTCCCGCCGCATGGATCATGCGCGGGTTTTATGCGTCGGGAATATTGTCTTGGAAATTGCCTTGGATTTTGCAAGCGCCGCTCCTTCTGTCGTCAAGTCGATCAGGCAGCGTGATCTCCTGAACACGTGGCTGCGGCTTTATGCGCGCGGGCAGACGGTGCCGGCGATCTGGGAGTATCAGCCCGCGCGGCTCGAGGAAGAGCTGTCTGATCTCATCTATTATACCGTGGACATTTCCGCGCCGGCGCCGCGTCTCGTCATCCAGAGCGAAGGCACGCGCATCTCGCGCGCTTATGGACATACCGGTAAGGGCGTTGTGCTCGACGACTATATCGGGCCGCGCCTCGCACCCTTCGTGATGCCGATCTATTATGAATGCGTGGCGCGCGGGCTTCCGGTCTACAGCGTGGCCGACGTCGACGACATCTACGGCCGCGTGGTTGCCTATGAACGGCTGCTGCTGCCGTTCCAGACCGACGGCAAGGTCTGTCACGTCATCGCCTCGCTCAAGACGTTCTGCGAGGACGGCGGCTTCGAGATCAAGAATCTGATGCGCGGAAATGACGCGCTGCCGCGCCCGAAACTGCGCGCGGTGATCGACCGCGATCTCTTCCATCGCGCTCCCGGCCGGATCGCTGCGGCCGACGTCGTCGAGTTCGCCGATCAGCCCGGCGTCACCACCGAGATCGTCGAGCTGAATTAGAATCAGCAGCGCAATCTGGCGCCGACCTACTTGGTCTTGAGCTACTTGGTCTTGACTTCCTTGGCATAGATGTCCGGCTTGAAGCCGACCAGAAGCTTGCCGCCGACTTCGAGCACCGGCCGCTTGATCATCGATGGTTGCGCTAGCATCAGCGCCAGCGCCTTCTTCTCGGTGAGGCCTTCCTTGTCGGAATCCGGCAGCTTCTTGAAGGTCGTGCCGGCGCGATTGAGCAGCGTCTCCCAGCCAGCCTTGTCGCTCCACTGCTTGAGCTTGTCCTTCTCGACGCCCACGGCCTTGTAGTCGTGGAACTCGTAGGCGACACCATGGGTGTCGAGCCAGGCGCGTGCCTTCTTCATGGTGTCGCAGTTCTTGATGCCGTAGATGATGTTGGGCAAGACCTTCCTCGCGCATGCGTCGTTGGATGACTGCAGCGTTGTACGAAACTCCGGTTCGCGCGACAACATTGCGAACGAACCTCGCTCTCCGAACGGATACATCAATGCACGTCACTCACGATCCCGCCGCAACCGCGTCGCCAGCCATCGACTTCAACACCTTCCTCGCGGTCGATATCCGTGTCGGCACCATCGTCGATGCAAAACCGTTCCCGGAGGCGCGCAAGCCGGCCTGGCGGCTGTGGATCGACTTCGGTCCCGCGATCGGCGTGCGCAAGAGCTCGGCCCAGATCACCGAAAATCATCCGCTCGAGACGCTGGTGGGGCAGCAGGTCGCGGCCGTCGTGAACTTCCCGCCGCGCCAGATCGGCCCGGTCGTCTCGGAGGTGTTGACGCTCGGCTTCCCCGATGCCGAGGGCAAGGTCGTGCTGGTGCAGCCGAGCAAGCCTGTGCCGAACGGCGGACGGCTGTTCTAGCCGCGCGATTGCCGGCCGGGCCGCCGTCACCTCCGCCATAGCCCCCCGGTAACGGTTTGATCCTCCTGTTTCCGGATCGTCTGGACTTGACCAAGATCGCCTTTGATAATAAAAATGACTGACTGATCGTTTTTTTATTAACGTCCGGCTTGGTAGGAGCCGCGTCGAGCAAACGGTCAAAACGACCAATCTGTCAGTTATTTATGGACGGCCAAAATGCCCAAGATCAGCGACAAGCAACGTGAAGGCCGGCGGCAGCAGATCCTCGAAGCGGCCCTCGCCTGCTTCGCCGAGCAAGGCTTTCACCAGACCGGCATGGCCGACATCGTCAAACGGTCGGGCTTGAGCCACGGCGCGGTCTATCTCTACTTCCAGAGCAAGGACGATTTGATCGAGGCGCTCGCCGACGACCGGCATCGTCGCGAGGCCGTGCTCAACTCGGTTGCGCAGGGATCGGGTGATCCGATCGAGGGACTCCACGCGCTGATCCGCGTCTACGCGCAATGGCTCACCGATCCCGCCGGCGAAGCGCGGCGTCGCGTCGGCATTCACGGCTGGGCGGAGGCCCTGCGCAACCGCCGCGTCCGCACCAGCGTCGTCGAAGGCATCGACATGCCGCGCGCGCTGATCGTGGCGCTCGTCGAGCGCGGCCAGCATGTCGGCCTGATCAAGCGCGACCTCGGCGCCGATGCGATCGCGCGCGTGCTCATCGCGATCTTCCAGGGCTTCGTGCTGCAGAAATGCTGGGGCGAGGATTTTGACATCGAGGCCTGCATGAAGGCCGTCGGCGGCGTGATCGAGGGATTTCGCACGACCAGGCCTGACATCAAGCGACGGACCAGGACGTAAGCGATGTCCGGGATTCACGATCTCCTCGCAGGCATTGGCGTCGGTCTCGTCGGCGGACTGACATCGGGCTTCATGGGAACGAGCCCGGGCGGCGGGCTCGTCATCTTCACTGTGCTGCTGCTCGGCGCGGAGCAGCATATCGCCCAGGGGACGTCGCTGATCACGCAGGTCCCGCCCACTGGCCTCGCCGGCGTACGCCGCTACTGGCAGAGCGGCAATCGCAGCCCGCTGCAATGGATCGCCTGGATCGGCCTCGGATTTCTCGTCGGCGGTGCGGGCGGCGGTTACGCCGCGGCGGCGGTCTCCGACTCGGTGCTGCAATGGACCTACGTCGTCTATCTCGTCGCGCTGATCGCCCTTCTGATCCTGCGCCGCGACCGCAAGGACGGCAGCCACGCGTCCGCCGACCGAGACGAACTGCCTTGGCTCCCCCTGCTTCTCATCGGCGCGCTTGCCGGATTTTCCTCCGGCTTCATGGGCATCGGCGGCGGGCTCGCGATCACTGTCGGCCTCGCTGCGGGCCTACGCGTCCCGCAGCATCAGGCGCAACTCGTCAGCCTCATCTTCTCGGTCATCCCAACCAACATTCCGGCGGCCTGGATCTACTGGAGCAAGGGGCTCATGGTCGGCTGGCCGGCCATCGTCGGGATTCTCGCCGGCCTCTGGATCGGAACCGATCTCGGCGCACGCGCGGCCAATGGCGTCAGCAAAGCGGTGCTGCACAGGGTCATGATCGCCCTCATCTCGGTGATGGCGCTCTACATGACGCATAAGGCGCTGACTTGATTCTACGGCCGCTTCGGAATGTTCAGGCCGCGCTGCACGGCAGGACGCGCCAGCCCCCGCTCGAGCCAGGCACCGACCGACTTGAACTGGCTGAATTCGACGAGATCGCCGGCGCCGTAGAAGCCGATGAGATTGCGCACCCAGCCGATCATGGAGATGTCGGCGATGGAATAGTCGTCATCCATGAACCACTGCCGGCCGGAAAGATGCGTTTCCATCACGCCGAGCAGACGCTTGGCCTCGCCGACGTAGCGTTCGAGCGGCCGCTTGTCCTCGAAATCCTTGCCGGCGAATTTGTGGAAGAAGCCGACCTGGCCGAACATCGGCCCGATGCCGCCCATCTGGAAATGCACCCACTGGATGGCCTGGTAGCGGCGCGCGGCATCCTCCGGCAGAAGCTTGCCGGTCTTCTCGGCGAGGTATTGCAGGATCGCGCCGGACTCGAACAGCGGCAGCGGCCGGCCGCCGGGACCGTTGGGATCGAGGATCGCCGGAATCTTGCCGTTCGGATTGAGCGAGAGGAATTCCACCGTCTTCTGGTCGTCCTTGCCGAAGTCGACAAGGTGGACCTCGTAAGGCAGACCGATCTCTTCCAGCATGATCGACACCTTGACGCCGTTCGGCGTCGGCAGCGAATAAAGCTGAAGCAGCTCCGGATGCCTGGCAGGCCAGCGCTTGGTGATAGGAAAGGTGGACAGATCAGGCATCGGAACCCCGGCTTCTTTCGTGAGATGCCGCCTAATCTAGGCGAGCCATCGAACGGCGCAAGGCCGAGCAGTGATCATGCATCGAAGCCGGACTACAAGGGCCGCAGCAGGTGCCTGGCGGCGTACGCGATATCGCGCTGAGCGCGTTGCTCGATGAAGAGCTGGCCGGTGACGAGCAGCGTTCCGGTGAAAACGAGCGCGAGCATCGCGGTCGCGAACTGACTGGCATCCTTCATCGCACGAGCTTCTCCGTCATCGGTTCGCACGGGGAACGCGGGCCGACCGTCGACAGTTCCTGCACGCTTCAAATAAATTGCCACTTTATCCCGAATCGAGACGCGCGAGGCCGCGACCTCAATAATTGATCTCCATCCGCAGCCCGCGTGGATCGACCTCCTCGCCGCCGACATGCTGTGTGCTGTCGCGGGCCGCGACCGCGCAGGCACAGGCATCGATGAGATCGTCGCGTCCGATGCCGGTGCCATGACGCTGCGTCAGCCATCTCTCCAGGCGCGTGAAGCCGCGTTGCGCCAGCAGCGAGATGCGCAGCTCACGACCTTGCGCCGACGTCTTCGTCGGGAGAAGGACTCGGCCCGCCAGATTCCAGAAAATCAATTCCGGATGCGCTTCGCCAATTGTCACCTGCCGCGCCGGCGTCATGATCTCGTCGACGTCCCTGATCTTGTCCCTGATGTTCCAGAGTTGCGCCGACACGCCCCTGCCCTTGCCTTCCCGCTCCCAATAATGGCGATTGGCTGCCGCCATGTCGGGAAATGTCCAGAGGTCACGGCGCGCCCCGAGAAACACGGCAGGGCCGACCAATTCGCGCGCGCGCAGGTCGCAGGCTCGATAGCCGCTTGGCTTCAATCCAATCGGCATGTCGATCATCGCACGCGCATACGGCAACGCGAGCAAGCGCGTGAGGCCCGGCGAATAATCGAAGCCGTGATCGCCGCGCTCGTCGATCCAGGCTGCGACCCAGCCGAAGCGAAATCCATCGAGACCGAGATAGTTTGGCAAATCATGCGTCCCGACGTCGACAAGACATCTATGTTTCTCCGTCGTCACGGTGCCGCTCGAACAGGCGCTGCGCCAGCAGCGCATGGCCGAGCGTGCCGCCGGCGCGCACGCCGGCCGCGATCAATGCCGCTTCGGCGACTTCCTCCCGCGTCGCGCCGGCTTTCGCTGCCTGCGCCGTATGCACGTCTAGGCAATAGGCGCATTGCGTGGTGAGTGCGACCGCGAGCGATATCAGCTCGCGATATTTCGGCGGGATCAAACCGTCCTTGCGCTCGACCGCGTGGTTGAACGCAAGGAACGCGTTGGCCTCCACCGGCGCCAGCGCCACGAACGCGGGGACAGACTTCAGATCGTCAGGCGTTTGATATTCGGTCATGTCTCACCTCGTCAGATATTCGCGCATCAGGGCGCGGGCGCGATGCAGGCGCGCCTTCACGGTCTGCCTGGACGCACCGAGCGCGGCGGCGATTTCGTCGATGGTCATTTCCTTGACGTCCCGCATCAGCGCGACATCGCGATAGTGCGCTGGCAACGCTTCGAACGCAGCCGCCACGTCAAGACGCAAATCGGCCTCGGAGCGCGACAGCAGCAGAGCCTCCGCCTCGCCGTCGTCGATCGATGGCGCAAGCCCCGCCTTGCGCGCGAGCCGCAGACATTCGCGGCGGACCACGCTGAACAGCCACGCGGAAAAAGCGACCAGCGAGCGGATCGTGCCGACATGGCGGAACATCGCCTCCTGGGTTGCATCCTCGGCATCCGCCGAGCTGCGGCAGGTGGCGCGTGCATAGCGGCGGATATCCGGCTGCGCCGTCTCGAGCAGAGACGCGATCGCCTGGGGATCGCCGAGCCGGGCCGCCTCGAACAGGTTTGACGAGATCGCCGCCGCACTCACGACACGCCTCCTCGTCCGATGCCGGCCATCGCGCACATCGGGCAATAGCCGACGAGCCCCGTCAGTGCGAAGCCCGCGCCCCCGAGCGCCACCAGCCACGCCGCGACGCCGGCGAGATACACGAATGCGGCAATCGCAATCGCAATTCCGAGCCCAATCCGCACCGCCTGATGCAGACCGCCGATATTCTTCCTGTAGAATGCCATCACATCCTCCGAAATGAGCCGAAGCAAAATGCCTCGACCATCAAGAGGACGCGAAGGCCGGAAAGGATTCGCGGACGCCGGCAATTTTTCGCGATCAGCCCCCGACCGCCTGGTAGGCCAGGCGCTTGAACTCGAAGAAGAAGGGGTTCCAGAAGCCCATATGGCGCTGCGCCATCAGCACGCCCGCGGTGTTGGCCTGCGGACAAATCCACCAATGGGTGCCGGCAAGCCCACCCCACTGGAATTCGCCGGTCGAATTCGGGGGATCGAACGGCGTCGGCGCAAAGGTGACGGCGCCGCCAAGACCAAAGCCCTTGCCGGGGATCGGCCCGAGATTGGCAAATCGGATGGTCTGGCCTGCGGGCAACTGGTTCGTCATCATCTGCCGCAGCGTGTCGAGCTTCAGCAGCGCATCCGGACCGGGCAGCAGCGCGCGTACCAGCGCCAGCATGTCGGGCAAGGTCGAGACCAGACCGCCGCCGCCCGACAGCCGCGGAAACGGCTGCCGATAGGCCCCCGGATAGGGCAGATTGTCGGCCCGCGTCAGGCCCGGCTTCATCGGATCGAGCACATCGGCGCCGGTGTAGAGCGCAACCAGCCTGCCCTGCTGCGCCTCGGGCACTGAGAAACCGGTATCGACCATACCGAGGCGATCGAAGATGCGCGCCTTGAGGAAGGTGTCGAGCGCATGGCCGGAGACAACCTCGACCACGCGGCCGAGCACGTCGGTCGCGACCGAATATTCCCAGCCCGTGCCGGGATGATAGGACAGCGGGAGATCGGCAAGCTTGTCGATCATGTCGGAGAGCGGCGTGAGCGGATTGAGCACGCGCGCCTCGTTATAGCCTTTGAACAGCACCGTGCCGGGATCGAAGATGCCGTAGCTGAGGCCCGAGCTGTGGGTCAGAAGCTGGCGGATCGTGATCGGGCTCTTCGCCGGCTCGACATCGGCAAGGCTCGCCGCGCCCTGCTTCAGCACCTTGCGATTGCCGAGCTGCGGCAGGAATTTCTCGACGGGATCATCAAGCCCGATGCGGCCCTCCTCGACCAGCAGCATGATCGCGCACGTCACGAATATCTTGGTATTGGAGAACGCGCGAAAGATGTGGTCGAGCCGCAGCGCGGCTTTTGCCTCGCGATCGGCAAAGCCGACGCATTGCTGGTCAACCACCTCATGACCACGGAGCACGGCCCAGGACACACCCGGAATGATCTCCTGATCGACATAGCGCTGCATCGCCGTCCGTGCGGCGGAAAAATCCGTTGTCCTGACGTCCATGTGTTTCCCCCAAATTATGGTTGGGATGGATATAGCGCGCTTTCGCGGGAAATGAAGACCGTCCGATCGGCCCTCAAATCTTCATCAGCGCCGTAACGTGCAGCTGGCGACGGATCTTCATGCCCTGCCGTTCGTACAGCGCAATCGCCGAGGCGTTATGAGAAAACACGTGCAGGAACGGAATTTCGCCGCGCGCCTCGATCCGGCGCGCGACCGCCGCCAGCAGCGCCTGCGCGTAGCCGCGCCCGCGATAGTCCGGATGCACGCAGACGGCCGTCATCTCGACGAACCTTCCCGGCTTCATCCGCTCGCCCGTCATCGCGACCAATTCTCCAGCAACGCGGATGCCGAGGAACGTGCCGAGCTCATGGGTGCGCAACGCGAACGGACCAGGCTTGGTCAGCTCCGTCAGCGCCATCATCGCGGCGACGTCGGCCGCGCCCAATTTGACAATCTCGGCATCGCGAAGCGGGCTGTCGGCCGGCGAGCCGATCATCTGCTCGCCGGTCTCGGCGAGCACGACCTTGAAGCCGGCGGGAACGTCGACCGGCTCCGGCGTGAACAGCGCGGCGACCTGCGAGCCCGACATGAGATCACCGAGCGCCGCAAAGCTAGCCGCAGACATGTCGACGATGTCGGCAAACGGCGTCACATCGAGGGGATAGCGCAGCGCCCGCGGGCCGCCCTCCGCCAGGTATTTCTGGCTGGTCGTCAGCGCGCTCCAGATCGGACGATCCAGGAGCCGCTCATCGTTGTCGGACACCGGCCTAGTCCTTGTCGAAGCTGACGATGACGGCGGCGTTGGCGATGAGGATAGAATCGTTGGCCACTTCCGTGGCCGAGGGAATCTCCAGCCCGCCCTTGACCGCAGTCACGGTCACCGTGCCGTAAGGCAGCTCCTTCGCAACGGCTTCCTTGTCCACCGCCTCGGGATTGGGCACGGCGATCGTGACATCGACGAACATGTCGTTCGCGGTCTTGCCGATCATCCGGAAGAAGCCGAGGCTCGAATGCCTGATGGCATCCGACACCGCGCGCTTCGCCGCCTTGGTGGCGTCCCTGCCGTGGACGTCAACGCCCATGCCCATCTCGGTGATACAGCGAACGCGAGTCATGTCTTATTCCTGTGGTTGGTTGGGTGATTGTGATTGTCGGGGACTAGGATGCGGCACAAGTGCGGTTGCATCTCTCGTGTCCCGGACGCGCTGCAACGCTCTTGGCGTTGCTGCGCAGAGCCGAAGGGGCGCTGCGCTGCGTCCGGAGCACGAGATCGCAGTTCTCACGCTTTCGCCTTCTCATGCGCCCGCAGCTCGTCGACCAGCACGCGCACATTCTCCGAATAGTCGATCGGGATCACGACCAGATGCACGCCGCCCTCCTTGAAGGCCGCATCGAGCGTCGGGCCGAAGCTGTCAATGCTCTCGATGCGATGTCCCTTGGCGCCGTAGGCCTTCGCGTAAAGGACAAAATCGGGATTGCCAAACGTCATGCCGTAATCGGCGAAGTGATCGACGGCCTGCTTCCAGCGGATCATGCCGTAGGCGTTGTCCTCGAGCACCAGCACGACCAAATTGAGCTTGAGGCGGACGGCGGTCTCCATCTCCTGGCTGTTCATCATGAAGCCGCCGTCGCCGGCGACCGCGAGCACCCGGCGCTCGGGATAGAGCATCGCGGCCATCATGGCCGACGGCAGGCCGGCGCCCATCGTCGCCAGCGCATTGTCGAGCAGCAGCGTGTTGGCGACGCGGGTTCGGTAGTTGCGCGCGAACCAGATCTTGTACATGCCGTTGTCGAGCGCGACGATGCCATTCTCCGGGATCACCTGGCGGATGTCGTGCACGATGCGCTGCGGTGTCGGCGGCCAGCGCGCCTCGGTGGCGCGGTCGGCGATGTGCGTGAGGATCTCCTCGCGCAACGGCAACAGCGCCGCCGCCTGCGGCAGCTTGCCTTCGAGCCGGTCGGCGAGCAGCTCCAGGCTCGGGCCGACGTCGCCGACGACCTCGGCATCGGGGAAATAGACCAGCTCGACGCTGGCTGGCGTGTAGCTGACGTGAATGACCTTCGGTCCCGACGGCCCCATGATGAAGGGCGGCTTCTCGATCGGGTCATGGCCGATCGCCACGATCAAATCGGCTGCGTCGATCGCGTCATGAACATAGTCGCGCTCGGATAGCGCCGCCGTGCCCATGTAGAGATTGGTGCCGCCGGGCACCGTGCCCTTCCCCATCTGTGTCGTGAAAAACGGAATGCCGGTTCGCCGCACGAAGCTGGCGATGCCGTGGGTCGAGCGCGGCCGGCTGGTCGCAGCTCCCATCATCACCAATGGACGTCTTGCGGCCAGGATCATTTCGGCCGCGCGGTCGAGCGCGGCGCGATGGGCGACCGGAATTTCAATCGGATGGACCGGGATCACGGGGACAGCCGGCACTTCATCGCCCGCGATGTCCTCGGGCAGCTCGAGATGCACCGGCCCCGGCCGTTCCTCCATCGCCACGCGAAAGGCATCGCGCACCACGGTCGGAATGCTGGAGGCGCTGATGATCTGCCGGGAGAGCTTGGTCAGCGGCTTCATGGTCGCGACCACGTCGACGATCTGGAAGCGCGCCTGCCGGCTGCTCATGATCGGCTTCTGGCCGGTGATCAAAATCATCGGCATCCCGCCGAGATGGGCATAGGCGGCGCCCGTGGACAGGTTGAGCGCGCCCGGGCCGAGCGTCGAGAGACACACTCCCGGCTTGCCGGTGAGCCGACCATGCGTGGCCGCCATGAAGGCCGCGGCCTGCTCGTGACGGGTCAGGACCAGCTCGATCTTGGAGGTGCGCAGTGATTCGACGAGGTCGAGATTTTCCTCTCCGGGGATACCGAAGATGCGATCGACGCCCTCGTTCTCCAGCGCCGCAACAAACAGGTCCGATCCTTTTGCCTTGCGTTCCTGCCCGCTCATGTCGCCTCCGCTCGCTGTGCGTCCCGTGGTCGGGAGCGGTCACATGGTAGCCGCTCGCGGCTACAGCACAACTCACAAAGAGGCGTGCGACGCCTCCAACATCGTCGTTGCGAGGAGCCCTTGCGAAGAAGCAATCCAGACTGCCTCCACAGACGGACTTCTGGATTGCTTCGCTGCGCTCGCAATGATGAGGCAAGAGGAAAAGCTGCGTTCACCAACTCGCCTCGCAGCCCGGATGGAGCGAAGCGTAATCCGCGCCCGCGGATCGAGAGGCCCCTGATTGCGCTTCGCTCCATCCGGGCTACGATTAAGATCCGGCGCAAGCCAACCGACGCCCTCTCACAGCTTCGCCTCGGCAAAGATGCCTGATATCCAGTCGAGGAAGACGCGCAAGCGGAGCGCGAGCTGTCGGTTTTGTGGATAGAGCGCGGAGAGCGGCGTCGGCGACGGTGGATAGCCGACCAGCACCTCGACCAGCGCACCGCTGGCGAGATCCGCCGCGAAGCGATAGCGGGGCGCCTGCGTCAGGCCGAAGCCGAGCCGCGCGAGATCGGCCATGGTGTCGGAATTATTGACGCGTACCCGGCTCGGCAGCACCACATTGCGCAGCCCGCCGGCAACGGAAAACTCCAGCGGCAGCACGTCGCCGGTGCGCGAGGAGATGAACGCGACCATCTGATGCCCGTCGAGCGTATCAGGCGTCGTGGGCATGCCGTGGCTGGCGAGATAGCCCGGGCTCGCCACCGTGATTTCCTCGACTGTGCCAAGGCGCCGCAAAATCATCCCGCTGTCCTCGGGCTCTCCCGACCGGATCGCGCAATCGATGCCCTCGCGCACGAGATCAACCAGCCGGTCGCCCTGCCCGATCTGCAAGTCGAGCTGCGGATGGCGCGCCAGGAATTCCGGCAGGTGTGGCAAGATGAAAGTGCGGGTCAGCAAAGGATGTGCGTCGATGCGCAGCAAGCCACGCGGTCGCGCATCGCGCATCGTGGTTTCGGCTTCCTCGACCTCCGCGAGGATGGCGACGCAGCGGCGGTAATAGTCCTCACCGTCGAGCGTCGGCGTGACATGCCGTGTCGTGCGTTCGAGCAGGCGCGCGCCCAGCCGCGCCTCGAGCCCGCGCAAAACCTCGCTCGCCGTCGAGCGGGGAATGCCGAGATCGGCAGCTGCAGCCGTAAAGCTCTGCCGTTCGACGAGGCGGACGAACAGGCGCATGGCGTCAAATCGGTCCATGGCCGATTGTTCACCACAGCCGACAAGTGATGACAAGTTTTTCGCGATTATCCGGTCGCGGCGATCGGGCATTCTCGAACAGGAGCAACCACACCCCATCACACGGAGAGATCCATCATGCCCTTCGCGAATATCAAGATCCCCCAGGCCGCCTTATCGCGGGCGCAGAAGGCGGCGATCGTGCACAACCTCACCGCGCTGTACGCGCACTATTTCGGCGAAGCGGCGCGGACGCACACCATGGTGCTGATCGAGGAAGTGCCTGATGGCGGTTATGGCCGCGCCGACGAGGTGTTCGTGGTTCCCGACGCCTATCGCGCAAGCGACGCTGCTACCTCAGCTTCAGGCTGAGCTCGGTGCCGCCCTTGAGCGGCAACGTCATCGAGACGAAACCGTTTTTGGGATCGCGGATGAAATCGAGATAGTCGGGCTCGGCATTGTCGTTCATGACGTAGCCGCCGACGCGCAGCTGCGGCGCGACGATCCCGATCACCTCGCGCGCCAGCGAGGGACCGCTCTCACCCGGCCAGCCGTCGATCAGGACGAAGTCGACGGGACCGCCGAGATCGCGCAAGGTTTTTCGCGCATCGCCCTCGCGGATCTCGGCATAGTCGGCAAGGCCGGCCTCGGCGAGATTGCGTTTGGCGGTCTCGACCTTGGCCGGCACGATCTCCGAGCCGATCACGGTGCCGCCGCCATTGTCGCGGATAGCGGCCGCGAAATAGAGCGTGGACATGCCGACCGAGGTGGCGAACTCGGCCACGCGCGTAGCACGCAAGCCACGGCACAGCAGATAGATCAGTTCGCCCTGCTCGGAATGAATCGAAAAGCCCTGCTCGGCATAGGCGTGGGGATCACGGCTGTTGAAGGAGCCGCGCGGCCCGCCGCCGGCCGACCGCTGCCGCGCGCCTTGGAGGCGCGCGAGGACGGCGTTGACGCGTAGGTCTTGAATCGGGCTGTGGGGCCGATCATTCATGTGTTGCTTCGCCTCTCAGTTATTTGCCGAGGATTTCCGCGGCGGCACGATCCAGGATCGCCGCGATGCGGCGCGCCTCGGCGGGGTCGCTGCCAAGCCTGGAACGCAGCGCGCGCTTGAGGTTGTGGCGGGCACGGTGCAATTCGTCGGAGGCGTCGGCATCGAGATCGCTGACGCCGGCAAAGGCCTCGCGCACCTCGTCCATGCGGCGACCGATCCGCGACAGCGCTTGCAGGATTGCATCCGCAGTGGCGCGGTTCTCGGCGAGATGCGCCTCGCCCTGCGGCGTGATGCTGTAGCGCTTTCGACCGCCATCCTGCTCGACACTGCTGTGGCCGACCTCTTCCAGATAGGTCAGCGCCGGATAAATCACGCCCGGGCTCGGCGTGTAGAAGCCGTCGGACCGCTCCTCGATGATCTTGATCAGCTCGTACCCATGAGCCGGCTTTTCGGCGAGCAACGCCAGGATCACGAGCTGGAGGTCCTGCGAGGATAGCCGCCTTGCCCCAGGGAAATCGCCGCCCGGGCCGCGCCCGAAGAAGCCATGCCCGCCGCGGCCGAAGCGTCGACCGCCGCCGTGCCGGCCCATGACGAAATGGGCGAAATGCCCAAAATGGAAGTCTTTGTGGTCTCGTCCGTGGTGCATATCGTACGTCCTTTTGTAAAATATATCTTACGATATATCTTGAGATAGACGACCGCAACCCACAAGTCTGTGATCGGCGCCTTGGCGCTGGTCCCGGCTCGGGGGACCAGCACCGCCAGCGACCGATTACTCCGCGGCTTCGCTGTGAGGAACGCCCTGCTCGACCTCAAGCTGAAGGATGTCGTTGAAGCGGTTGAAGGCACCGCAGAGCGCGATGCGCCAGGTCAGCTCGACGATCTGGGCTTCCGAGAAATGCGCGCGCAGGCGTGCGAATATCTCGTCGCGGGTCTTGTTCCAGTTGTTGGTGACGGCGATGGAATATTCGACGACGAGCTTGTCGAGTTCATCGAGCTCGGGATGATCCTTGTAATCGACGAGGCGCGCGGCGCCCTCCTCCGACACGCCCTGCACCGCCAGCTTTGGTGCGTGGTGCGAGACGCAATAGTCGCATTTGTTGAGCAGCGAGACCGTGACCAGCGCGAGCTCCAGATGGCGCTTCGAGACATTGCCTTCTTCAGCAAGATCGACCAGCAGCGACCACATATGCTTGAAGATCGGCAGGCGGTGGGCCATGACACCGGCTTGGTTCTCGAACGCGCCGTAGGTCGTCATCTTGTCCCACAGCGGCCTCAGCACCTCTGGCAAATCGTCCCTGGTCTTGATCGAAACGCGCGACATGGCAATTCATCCCTGGTTGGAAGACGCATGTTGCCATAACGGCGGGCCTTTCGTCTCAAGTGCGAGCGCATGACACCCAAGACATTCGAAGCCCGCTGCCTGCGCCTGCCCGCAGCCACCAAGATGGTGCAGTGGGAAGGCACCTCCGTGTTCAAGGTCGGCGGCAAGATGTTCGCGCTCGGCGGCGGCTTTGCCGCGGGCTCAGGCGGCTACATGTTCAAGGTCTCGGACATGGCCTATGCGATGCTGATCGAGCATGGCGTGGCAAGACCGGCGCCGTATCTGGCGCGCGCCAAATGGGTGCAGCTCGCCAGCAACAACGCACTTCCCGATGCGGAACTCACTGCCTATCTGGCGCAGGCCCATGCCCTGATCGTCGCAAAGCTCACGCGCAAATCGCGCAAGGCGCTCGGGCTGGACTGAGCACTCTCCACAACGTGATGAGCTGGTCATCATACTCCCATTGGACTTTTGCTGCACCGCACCTAGCTCAAAGCAAAGCCCATTCGAGATGGAGTGCTCCATGAGCAAGCTCAACACCACTGCAGCCAACACTTATCGCTATGAACTCGTGCATGATGATGATGACGCCGACTTCGTCGCTTACCAGCGCCGTCGCGAAGACGGGTTCTGGCAGACTTTTGCGACCTGGATGATTCCGCGCACGGTCTGCAACTAGAGCCGCGCGCTTTTCCTCGTGCTTGTATCGGAGGCGGACGCCGCCTCCGACTTTCCCAGCGGGAAGGCGCTGCCCGCTCAGCGTTTCTTCTCACCGGCCGCCTGGGTCGCGCGCAGCAGATTATCGCGCAACCGGCTCACCGTCTTCTGCACCACCGGAAATTCGTCGCCGAGGCCAGTCGCATCGATCACGGAGTTGCCGAGATCCTGTTCGATCAGCTTTCGGCCACCCGGCGTCAGACTCACCCGCACCTGCCGCTCGTCGGCGGGATCGCGGTGGCGCTTGATGTAACCGCTCTGCTCGAGCTTCTTCAGGATCGGCGTCAGCGTGTTGGATTCCAGGAACAGCTTGTCGCCGAGCGCGCTGACGGTCTGCTCGTCCTCGTCCGACAGCGCCACCATGGCGATGTACTGGGTGTAGGTCAGCCCCACCTTGTCGAGCAGGGGCTTGTAGGCGCGGCCGAAGGCCAGATTTGCCGAATAGACGGCAAAGCACAGGAAATTCGACAGTTTTCGGCCTTTGCCGGCGGCTTTGGCGGGACGGGACACGTGAACCTCCGCAATTCGTGATCTCTAAATCCATATAAATCGCATCCGATTAAATCGGAAGAGCTTGACCGGATAGGGCGACGGGTATATTTCGACACGCACACGATTAGATCGGATACGATCTAAATCGAACCCGAAAGGATCCGCCATGACTACCGCTGCAAAGCTTCTCTTCACCGGCAAGACCCACGTCACCTCCGGCCCCGACGGCGCCGCGCACGCGAACGACGGCTCTCTCGATATCAAGCTGGCCCAGCCGCACCCGGCCGCCGAAAACCTGTTCGCCGCCGCCTGGTCGGCCTGCTACCTCGGCGCGCTCGGCCTCGCCGCCGCCCAACGCAAGGTCAAGTTGCCGAGCGAACCGTCGGTCGACACCACGATCGACCTGAGCAACGCCAATGGCGCCTTCTTCCTGCGGGCCCGTCTCGACGTCAGCGTTCCCGGCGTCGATCGCACGATCGCCCAGGAGTTGATCGAGGCGGCGCACGGCATCTGCCCCTACTCCAAGGCCGTCCACGGCAACATCGAGGTGACCACCACTCTCGTCTGACCCGCCATCAAGCGAACATCAGGAGCCGACCATGAGCCCCTATCCATTACGAACCCTGCGCATGCTTGCGAGCGCTGCCGTGCTCGCGACCAACCTTCTCACCCTGCCGGCGGCAGCCCAGCCGGCCGGCGTCACGCGCACCGACCTCCAGCGCCATGATCTCAGCGCGCCCGGTCGCGAGGCGATCCAGGTCCGCGTCGACCTCGCGCCCGGAGTTGCGTTCGGCCGGCACACGCATCCAGGCGAGGAGATTATCTATGTGCTGACAGGCGCCATCGAATACGACGTCGACGGCAAGCCCCCGGTGACGCTTAGGGCAGGCGACGTGCTGTTCATTCCGGCCGGAACGGTGCATGCGGCGAAGAACGTCGGCCAGGACACCGCGAGCGAGCTTGCGACCTATATCGTCGCCAAGGACAAGCCGCTGCTGACGCTGGTGAAGTGAGACCGACCGTCTCGATTGACCCGCACACAATATCTGACTAAAGTCAGGTATCATGCTTGATTCCGTCTCCCGCGTCCGCCGCTTCAATCGCGCCGTGACCTCCGCCGTCGGCGCGCTCGACACCTCGTTCCTCGGGCGCGGCCGGCCGCTCGGGGCGGCGCGCGTGCTCAACGCGATCGGACATGGGCGCTCGGACGTGGCGGAGATCCGCGACTATCTCGGGCTCGATTCCGGATTGATGAGCCGGCTGCTCCGCAGCCTCGAGGACGAAGGGCTGGTCGAGACCACGACGCATGAGGACGATGCGCGCCGCCGTGTCGCGACGTTGACGCGTGCGGGACGGCGCGAATTCGCAGCCTACGAGGCGCTGTCCAATACGCAGGCCGAAGGCTTCCTGGCGCAACATTCGCAGCGCGAGGCGCTGCTGGCGGCGATGGACCTGATCGCCTCCGCATTGACGCGCGAGCGCGTCGGGCTGGAGGAGATGGATCCACGGAGCGAAGCAGCACGTTATTGCCTGCGCGAGTACTATTCCGAGCTCGGCCGCCGCTTCAAGCAGGGTTTTGACGTCTCGCTGTCGCGCGATCCTGACGCCAAGGACATGCGCCGGCCGCGCGGCACCTTCATCGTCGCGATGTCCGACACGCTGCCGATCGGCTGCGTCGGATTGAAGGGAACGGATCACGACTATGCCGAGATCAAGCGTCTCTGGGTTGCCCCCGCAGCGCGCGGATTGCGGCTCGGCCGACGCCTGATGGACGCGGCCGAGAATGCCGCACGTGACCTCGGCATCGCGCTGCTGCGGCTCGACACCAACAGCGCGCTCGCCGAGGCCGGCCAGCTCTACCGCACCACGGGCTGGCGCGAGATCCCCCGCTTCAACGATGATCCCTACCCGGATCTCTTTTTCGAAAAGCACATCCAGTCATAGGCCGCGTCACGCCGCCGCCGCCGCAGCCTCGCCTTGCGGCTTCGCGAATGGCCTGAAATTCATCGCCATCAGGAAGGCGCCGAGGCCCATCGCCCAGGAGGCGATATAGAGCCAGGCGTAGCTGGAGAACGCGTCGTAGATCAGGCCGCCGGCGAGCGGGCCGGTCGCCATGCCGAGGCTGCCGGCCATCGCCGTGCCGCCGATCACCGTGCCCATCATGCGCAGCGGAAAGTTTTCGCGCACCAGCACCGCGTAGAGCGGCATGGTGCCGGCATAGATGAAGCCGAAGACGGCGCCGACCGCGTAGAACGTCGCGAGCTGCTGCGCGAAGACATAGCCGAGCGCGCCGAACGCCTGCAACAGCAGCCCCGTCACCAGCACGCGCTTGGCGCCGAAACGATCGCCGAGCAGCCCGAAGGCGATACGGCCGCCCATGCCGGCAAAGCCCTCGATGCTGTAGATTGTCACCGCCGCGATCAGCGGGATGCCGCAGCTCACGGCATAGCTGACGGTGTGGATGATCGGGCCCGAATGGGTGGCGCAGCAGAAGAAGTTGGTGGCGAGCAGGATCATGAATTGCGGCGAGCGCAGCGCCTCGCCCAGCGACATCTCCCCTTGCGGCGCGCTCTCGCCGGCAGGCACGGCGACGGCATGCGCGAGCGCGGGCGGGCGTCGCACCAGGAACGAGACCGGGATCATGATGACGCCGACCACCAGCGCCACGATCTGCATCGAGGTGCGCCAGTCGTGGCCGGAGACGAGCCAGGCCGCGAGCGGCGCCATCGTCATCGGCGCCATGCCCATGCCGGCCGACACCAGCGACACGGCCAGGCTGCGATGGGTGTCGAACCAGCCGGTGACGGTCGCCATCATCGGCGCGAAGATTGCCGCACAGGAGGCGCCGACCAGGAGGCCGAACATGACCTGGAACACCAGCAGCGAGGTCGCATGACTTGCGGCGAACAGGCTGAGCGACAGCACCGTCGATCCCGTCAGCACCACCGGCAGCGGCCCGAATCTGTCGGTCGCCGTGCCCCAGGCCATGCTGGTGAAGGCCATCGCCAGGAAGCCTATCGTCATCGCGCTGGAAATGCCGGTCACCGACCAGCCGGTGTCCTTGGCGATCGGCTGGAGGAACACCGGCAGCGAGAACATGCCGCCGATCGCGACGCAGCCGAGCAAGCCGCCGGCGGCGACGATCACCCAGCGATAGGAGGAAGCGTTCATTTGGGTCTCCCGTCAGATCTGTCTGGGTGGAAGACGAATGGGAACTGCGCCTGCCGACAACGGCATCGAGGACACCAGATTTTTTTGGCGCCGCCAAACGAAAATCCCGAAAACAACCCCATGCACAGTAGCCGGCCGCTGCCGGATCAAGGACTTACCAACACCCCGCAGCGCGAGGGGCGCGTTTGACACGTCGGGCAAAACACCGGCACAATGTCATCATCCCGCCAACACGATCTGATCACGCTCCGGACGTCGCCGATCCGGCGCACGCCACCGATCCGGTGCGCGGTCAATGCTCCGACTTCGGAGAGAATAGCTGCATGCCAAAGATTGATCTCGCCGTGCCGGGCCGGAAAGGCTCCGGTTATCCCGCGCCTTTCGCCGGCCCTTGCGCCGATCGCATCCGCAAGCGGCTCGGCAATGCCGGTGGCCTCTCCGATTTCGGTGTCAACCTGATGCAGCTGCCGCCGGGCAATTGGTCGAGCCAGCGGCACTGGCATTCGCACGAGGACGAGTTCGTCTACGTGCTCGCGGGCGAAGTGGTCCTGATCGAGGACAACGGCGAAACCGTGCTGCGCGCCGGCGACTGCGCAGCCTTCCCGAAAGGCAGCGGCAACGGCCATCACATGATCAACCGCTCGGATGCGATGGCCGTCTATCTCGAGGTCGGCTCGCGCTCACCCGACGATCTCACGACGTGCTCCGACATCGACATGATGAGCGCCAATTCCGACGGCCGTTTCGTGCACAAGGACGGCACGCCTTATCCGCTCGAATGAACGGCAGCGGCGACGCCTCACACGGCGACGCCACGCCGCCACTCGGTCACGGTCAGCCATACCGCCGAGACCAGGAAGTAGATCGCCCCGACTGCAGCGTAGCCCGCGACATTCGCGATCGTCGGAGACATCGGCGTCGTGGCCTGAAAGATGAAGAAGCCGCCGGCCAGAGCCGACTGGCCGCCGCTGAGCACCATGGCCCACTGCGCGCCAAAACTTCTCCAGCGACGGATCGCGGTTCCCAGCTGGAGCAATCCGGACAGGATCGCCCAGGCCCCGAAGACGCCGAGCACCCGGTTCATGCTCATCTGCAAGGCGACGAGGACCGCGACAGTGGTCACCAGGCTGACCAGAACGTTCAGCGCCTGCGTGCGATTTTGAGCGAGCCCGCCACTGCGCAACGCGTCGACGAAGTTGGCCGCGGCGTCCCATCCCGGATAGAGCACGAGCAAGGCGCCGGCGATCGCCGCAGATGACGGCCCGACGGCAAAGGCTGCAACGACCCAGGCGACGGAGAACGCCGCCCGGATGAAGTAGTAGAGCTTCAGCCATTGCTCGCGGTCGGCCCGAACGAGATCCAATTGATGATGCGTCACTGCTTTCTCTCCTTTACCTACTAGTTGGTAGTCACGCGTAACAGATCACCCTCCGCCCCCAGCTTGCCTGCGGGCGCGTCGTTGTCGTCTCGTCGAAGTGTTTCAGTGTCTGGCGGACAACCGATCCAGCAGCGGCCCGGTGATCACACCGAACATCCTTGGGTCGCCGTAGGCGCGCGCCGACAGCATCGCGCCGTGAACGGTCGCCATGAAGCCTTCAGCCTCGACCTTCGCTGCGCTGGAGAGATGCAGCTGCCCCTTCCGCTTGCCGCGCTCCATCACCGAGGTCAGCCACGACGCCAGCGAACGGAAATGCGCGCGGACTTCAAGCGCCACCTCCTCCGGCAGGATCGGAAGCTCGCAGGCAAGCAGCGCGCACACGCAGAAGGGAGCCGTCGCATCATTGATGCACGCCTCCCAATACCGGACATAGCCTTTGAGCTGGTCGCGAGGGTCCGCGACATTGCGTTCGAGTGCGGACAGTCCCGCCTCGGCTTCCGCGCGATAGCGCGACACGAGGGTGCGGACCAGATCGACCTTGCTGGCGAAATGGTGGTGGATGCTCGGCTTGCGGATACCCACGACGTCGGCCACGTCGGCATAGCTGAAGCCGTTATAGCCGCCCGCGATGATCAGGGTGCGCGCGCAGGCCAGGATGTCGTCGGCCGTCGAGGAAACGTTGGTCATGGCGGGTTAGCTACCTTCCAGTTGGTAGGTAGTCAAGAACGGGATGCTTCAACCATCCGTGAGTGGTAGGGAGCCTGCATGACCATTCGTCCCCTCCTCCGCTATCCCGACCGCCGGCTCGCGATGCCGGCCCGTCCCGTCACCGCATTCGACGACGCCTTGCGCGAGCTTGCAGCGGATCTGCTCGACACCATGCGCGCCGCGCCCGGCATCGGCATCACGGCGCCGCATATCGGCGTGCCCTTGCGCGTCGTCGTGCTCGAGCTCGACGCCAAAGCGGGCCCGCAGACCTACGTCAATCCGCAAATCGAATGGGCCTCGCCCGAGATGATCCTTCATCTCGAAGGCAGCGTCTCGATGCCCGGCGTCAACGACGAGGTCCAGCGCCACGCGCGCGTGCGGATCAGCTATCAGGATGTTGATGGCAACACACGAACCGAAGAGTCTGAAGCCTTGCGCGCGGTGTGCCACCAGCACGAGATCGATCAGCTCGACGGGATGTTCTGGATTCAGCGGCTGTCGCGCCTGAAGCGGGAGCGGCTGGTGAAGAAGTATGAGAAGATGTTACGGCAGACCTGAACTTGGCTAGACCGGCTCCGCTGAGACCGACGCTAGCGGTCATAAAGCGGATCGCGATAGTCCATCCCAGCGAACCGTCCTCGGGTCTTGCGACGTCGCGGCCTCGAGATGCTTGGGAGCAGCGTGCGCGCGGGCGCCGGTCTCGATGCGCTAACGCACGAAGATGCCTTGTTTAGCGATGGTTGCGCGATATGGCGCCCGTCCTGTTCCTCGGCGCGAGGCGTATCACGACCGCAACTTCCAATTTAGGCGATCTTGGCGATGCGGCCGAGACAGGCCGCACCTGCGCCACAGGTGCGCCCCATTGTCATCCCCTCGCCTCCTTAATCTGCGTGCCAATCTGCGTGCCAAGTCGGGGACATGAATGGGGGGCCGCGGCCGCGCGGCTGGCGATATTGAAGATTTGGCAAGCAAGCTGTATTGCCGGCGCGCTGACAGCGACTTCGCTTGCCGCGATTGGTCAGATCGCGGTACCGCGCCCAAGCATCGCAACGCCGAATGCAAGAGTGGCTGATGGATTCAGCGGCATCCCGCTGAATGTGACGACGGTCCTGGCAAATGGAGCTATGGCGGAATCTGGGTGATGACGGTGTGAGGAAGGCGGCGTATCGAGGCGGGTGACGAGCCTGCCAGAACCTCTCGAGGAGAGCGATACGCCATGACCGAGACTA